>WAHY01000027.1:5133-22495 GCA_009873635.1 Nitrospinota bacterium | reverse complement strand
TGCAATCCTGCCTGGATAATGGCCCTGAAATGGCAATGGTGGATTCCGATAAAGGGATCACCAACCTGCACGTTCCGAGTGATATCATCATCGATGCCTCGATGGCAGCGGCCATCCGCACCTCAGGGAAGATGTGGGGTCCAGATGGTAAGGAGCACGATACCCTTGCCCTGATACCGGACACCAGTTACGCGGGGATTTATCAGTCTGCCATTGATTTCTGCCGGGACAACGGCGAGTTCGATCCGACCACGATGGGAACCGTGCCGAATGTCGGCCTGATGGCTCAGAAGGCCGAGGAATATGGTTCACACGACAAAACGTTTGAAGCCCCTGGCGACGGTGCGATCCGTCTTGTTGATGCCGCGGGCAACACCCTGATCGAACAGCCAGTTGAAAAAGATGATATTTTCAGAAGCTGCATCGTAAAAGATATCCCGATTCAGGATTGGGTGAAGCTTGCTGTGACCCGAGCCCGCCTGTCGAATACACCGGTAGTATTCTGGTTGAACAAGGACCGTGCGCATGATGCGGAGTTGATCAGGAAACTGGACGTTTACCTGAAAGACCATGATACGAATGGATTGGATATTCAGGTTATGGCTCCTGTAGACGCGATGAAGCATTCGCTGCAACGAGCGAAAGAAGGTAAGGACACGATCAGTGCGACCGGTAATGTACTGCGAGACTATTTGACGGACTTGTTTCCGATTCTGGAGTTGGGAACCAGCGCGAAGATGTTGTCAATCGTTCCGTTGATTGCCGGCGGCGGTCTTTTTGAGACCGGAGCGGGAGGATCCGCGCCCAAGCATGTCCAGCAGTTTGTCAAAGAAGGGCACTTGCGATGGGAATCTCTGGGAGAGTTCCTGGCCTTGTCTGAATCGCTGGCGCACTTGAGCCGTTACAAAAACAACTCAAAAGCACAGGTGCTGGCCGACGCCCTGGAACGCGCAACGGGTAAATTAATGGAGAACAAGAAGTCACCGGGCCGTGTTGTGGGCGAGCTGGACAATGCCGGAACGCATGTGTATGAAGCGCTTTACTGGGCGCAGGAACTGGCATCGCAGGACGAAGACGCGGAACTCAAAGCCAAATTTGGTCCTGTGGCGCAGGAGCTTGAGTCCAAGTTGAATACGATTATTGAAGAGCTGAACGCTGCCAAGGGGCAACCGAAAGACATCGGTGGTTATTACCGACCCGATGCCGGTAAGGTTGCTTCCGCGATGCGGCCCAGCGACACGTTCAATAATATTCTGAATAGTTTGAATTAATAACTATAACAACAATAAATGTTCTAAATGTTTGAACATTTTAATTCATGTTCCTCGGATATTGTCTCCGGAGTTAATAGCAAGTATTTGACTGAGTTCATATATGTTAAGTTTTTATTGACGATGAACATATTGCTGTTACTCCGGGACTTTCGGGGAATATGAGAATTGGTAATTTTCTCTTTTCATTTACTGGTTTTCAGATTTGCTAAAATTAGAAGATTAAGTTGAAAAGAGATTGCGAAGATATGCTCTCTCAGTTATATTTAATTTGTCTTATTTTTGTTGGTTTGACGTACTTCACTCAGAGTTATGACCTCAAATAAAAGGTGATAGCAGTATTTTCATCCTATGCAACCCATGTTATCCTGCTCCAATAATAAACGATAGAAGGGAGAGTATTTATGGATAGAATTGCAGACTTCATGAGCTCACCTCCATTGAGTGTTGATGTAAATTCGACGGCTGAGGTTGGGGCGCAATTAATGTGCGAGAAAAAAATAACCTCCCTTCTTATAAAAGAAGGAGCAGATTATGTGGGTATTGTGACTTCAACAGACCTTGTGCAAAAACTGGTTGCCAAAGGTTTGAACCCTAAAGAGACAAAAATGTCTTCTGTTATGTCTAAGCCTATTATAAGCATGGGATACCATTTGCCTAGAAGCGATGCCAATGAACTTATGCTAAGAAAAAAAATCAAACATCTTGCAGTGACAAAAGAGGGCAATGTTGTAGGTATCCTTACAACAAAGGATATGATAGCGGGTGGAGGGGGCAAGTCAGTCTATTAATAAACATTTAAAAAACACTGTTGCTCACCAGTACGGATTTGTTTTTAAGTGTGAAAAGAGGAAACAATATCCATGGGTATGCCATCAAATCCTACTGAAGTTCCCAAGGGTAACTTTAATGGATTTAAATCTCATTTTAAACACGATATCCTCTCAGGATTTTTAGTTTTTCTTATTGCTTTACCACTATGTTTGGGGATTTCTCTAGCATCGGGTTACCCCGCCGTTGCCGGTATATTTACTGCCATCATTGGCGGATTAGTTGCCACCTTCATTAGCAATTCAGAACTTACAATTAAGGGACCTGCTGCAGGATTGATTGTTATCGCATTAGGTTGTGTGCAGGAATTCGGCTTTACTGGTGGAGTGGACCCTGAAAAAGACTTTCAAGCCTATCGACTGGCATTGGGTGTCGGTGTTGTGGCTGGTATATATCAAATTATACTGGGTCTTTTTCGTGTAGGGGTGCTTATGAAGCTTTTTCCGTCAGCAGCGATTCACGGCTTGCTGGCTTCCATTGGAATCATTATTATCTCCAAACAATTTCCTGTCTTGATGGGTCTGAGCCCACAGGGCGCACCTCTGGAATTACTCGCTAGTATCCCTTCCTTTATTATCAACATGAACCCCAGAGTAGGACTCATAGGTCTTTTGGGGGTAGCTATTGTTTTAAGCTATGGATACATTAATAATCCCAGGTTGAAAGTTATTCCTGCCCCCATGCTGATGTTGTTGATAATTGTTCCGTTGGGAACGTTTTTGGGAATAGGTGTGGAGGGGACTTATACGTTCAATAGCCAAACCTTCGAATTGGGTCAAAAATTTTTAGTCAATGTACCCGGTAACTTGCTGAACGCTGTGACGCTGCCTGACTTTTCGGGAATAACCACGGAGACCGGTATTAAATACACCCTCCTTTTTGCGATCATTGGAACTTTGGAGAGCATGCTGAGTGCAAAGGCAATTGATCAGATTGACCCGTGGAAGCGAAAAACAAACCTGGACCGTGACTTGTTGGCAACCGGAATGGCCAACACATTATCCGCTTTCATTGGTGGACTGCCCATGATTTCTGAAATTGTCCGAAGTAAGGCCAATATTGATAACGGGGCTAAAACCCGGTTTGCCAATTTTTATCATGGGATGTTTTTGCTGCTCTGTGTCGCACTCATTCCGGGACTGATTAATCAAATCCCGCTCGCTGCTTTGGCAGCGTTATTGGTTATCACAGGATACCGCCTTGCCTCTCCCCATGAGTTTATAACTATATACCGTGAAGGAAGAGACCAGTTTGTTATTTTCGTATCGACCATTTTAGGTGTGCTTGCCACGGATTTGTTGAAGGGATTGGCAATTGGGATTGCTGTCAAGATCATCATCCACTTTATTCGTGGTGGATCCGTCTTTAGTTTGAACGCCAAAATCATTCCTGAAAGAGATCAATCAATCACCATCTTTTTACGGGGGTCCATCATTTTTAGTTCGTGGATTCCTCTGCAGAGGCAGCTTCAACGTTTTCTTGATGATGGGAAGCGGGTAACTCTGGATATCACAGAAACAAAACTTGTAGACCGCAGGGTTATGTCTAAAATTGAAGATTGGAAAAAGATTTTCAAAGATAAAGGCCTGGAGTTGAATGTGAAAGCTATGTACACATCAATTGATGAGTGATCAATACCCGGAAACTTATGCTGGTTTCAGGGTGAGATCAGTCCCCCCTTCCCACCTCTCAGGTGAAAAGCCTAAAATTTTAATGATAGCCCTTTTATTTTTTTAAATAATTAATCTTTATTTTCTGACTTTTCTTTCTGCAATTGATCCAAAAGCTGGTTGAAACTTTGACTCAGGCTGCCCAATTCATTTCTGGAACTAGCTGGCAGGCGTTTTCCCTCATAATTTCCATGTGCGAGTTCATCTGCCATTTTACATACTTCCAGGATAGGTTCGCTGATTGAGCGGGCGATATTTGCGCTCAATACACCGCTGATCAGTGCTGCGGTAACAAACAAAGCCACCAGCAGGACTATCAAAAAATGAGTTTTTCTGGAAATCTCCGCAACATCATTTTCCAGCAATTGTTCTTGAACCGAGGTCATATCATTCAAAAGTTCTTTGATTCGGAATGCAACGGGGGCAGCCTCTGTCTTTAGCCAATAATTGGCCAGATTCCATTTTTCACCGGAACGTATACGAATGATTTCTTCCAATAAAGGGCCGAATTTATCAAGTTTGTTTTGTACAAACTCAATATTTTTCAACTGCTCTTTGTTAAAGTTGTTAATATTTCTGCTTAATAATTCTCTGTACTCAGAATTTTTTCTCCAGTTTTCCAGGGATTCCTTTTTGAACTCCTGTTTGCCGGATAATAAAAATTCATCCGCTCTTTCCAAAGCCAAGCTGGTTGTGGTTTCAATATTAGCGAGAATTTCTACAAGCCGTTTATTTTTTTTGGTTTTATTGTCTTTCATGCCCAGCTTGATCATATTAGAAAGGGTATCGACAATAAATTTTTCCAAAGGTTCTGCTTTATTGAAAAGTATCTTTTGAGCCGGGGAGTTTTCCGGGCTTCTGGCGATATCTTCAATTTTCTTTTGTGCCATTTTAATGTTATTGATTTCTTCTTCAATAGACTTTAACCGGGTTTTGTTTTCTGGGTCTGTCCATCTCGGAGCAAGCTCATGCATTAACTTTAGGGAAGGGTTAATTTGCTCTTTCCAGGCTATTGAACGTTCTGTTTTGAATTTGGGATCGCCCAGAAGAATCCATCCACGCAAAGAAGCTAACGAATGGTTCATGCCATTTAACATCATAAGACTGGCATGAGCAGTAGGGGTTCGAAGCTCAACCACTCTTTTAGTCGTTACTTCCATGGTTCTCACTTGTTGAATGGTGAGCAATACAACTCCCATTAAAATCAGGGTGAGGACCGCAAAACCCAAACCTACTTTCTTGCCTATTGTCATATCTCTAAAATTAAACATCTCTTAGTCATTCACTCCATTTCATTCGGAATCTAAAGTGCTAATACTCTCTATTAAATTTCATCAGGAAGATAGGATGAGAACAGTAAATTTTGTTTGCTGTTCAATTATTACATAACTTAAAGTCTATTTTGAGGATTTAACTTATTTTTCCATTATTTTTTTCAAATATTCAAGGAAACAGCACCTATTCTCCCTCATCCGGTCATACAGCTCAAAATATTGCCTCCCAATCCACTCTGATATAGGTTGATATAACTAGATGGATCGGTGGGGTTGAAATCTCATTTTTTTGGTTATATCTCAGTAAAAAACTTCTGTCAGGTGTACCTGTTAACCTTGAAGCGGTAAAGCTCGAAATTTTCTGCTTCTTTGATTCCGCCTTTTTTCAAGCAAACTTTCAATTGCTGCTCAACTGTTTTGATGTTTTCCAGGTTTGGTAGAAGTAGTCCTCTTTTTTCCCCTTGCTTTACTATCAACCCATAGTGACTTACATCTAATAACTTGGTGTTGCCAATTTTTTCTGGTGGGGTCAAAACATCTACCGAAAAGGTGAGTTCATTTAGTTCGTTCTTTTTTATAGCAGGAAACCGGGGGTCTTCTTTAGCCGCTTTGATAGCATTCTTAATGACTTCTTCAGCGATATTGTCATATTTCGGTGAAATAGTGCCAATACAACCCCTTAACAGGCCGTTTTTTTTTATTGAGACAAAAGTTCCCGCCTGGGTTTGCATTTCTTTTGGTATTGGGTTGGGGCAGGGGAGGAATTCTCCATTTTCTAAATAGTGTTTAACTGAACGAATGGCAAGATCAACCAATGGATGATAAGGCATCATATTTTTCTCAGCGAATAATACCTGCCATTATATAGCAAAAGTAACAGGATGAGATATATGTGGGTTCGAGCAGTTCGGTATGTTTGATTGAGCTGTGATGAAGGCGCTGGCTGGTTAAGCTTTGAGCGCGACGTCAGGCTGGTGCCGGCTATGAATATAATCTGCTACCGCATCAAAGTGTTCGATATATTCTGGGGCAGGAAAATGGGCTTTTCTAAGATGAGATTTGGCACGATCAATATAAAACCTTGCTAAATTTACAGTATATTCTATTGATTTATGATTGTGCATATGTCCAAGGACATACTGTAAGTCTTTTTCAGTTAAGTTTTCGTTTTTAATGAAACCCTCAATCTCTCTTTTCAGTGACCGGTCAGCGTTGTGATAAAGGTGGTGCAAAGGCAAGGTGACATGCCCTTCTTTAAAATCGGTTCCCGGTGGTTTGCCTAGTACTGCTTCGTTGGCATTGTAGTCGAGTGCATCATCCATCAACTGAAAGGCCATGCCAAAATCATCGCCAAAAGAGATTATCGCTGTTTCCTGCTGTTCGGTAGCATTTGCCAGAAGGCCTCCCAATCGGGCACTTACTGAAATCATGGATCCGGTTTTTCGGTGGATCACATCAAGTATATGTTTTTCACTTACTTTGATATTACGGGCTTCGGTATATTCGTGAATGCCACCTTCGACAAGAACTTTTGTAGCTTCAGTAACAGCCTGAATGATTTTTCGATCACAATCCTGTGCCAGAATCAGGATCGCACGGGATATGAGGAAATCTCCAACCAATATGCTGGCATCACTCCCCCATTTAGCATTTACGGTTTCTTTGCCTCGACGGACAGTGGTTTCATCGACTACATCATCGTGCAGGAGTGTGGCAGCATGGATGTATTCGACCACACAACCGTGCTTGACAACCGTATCATCGGTCTCGCGTCCACATAGCTTGGCCCCAAGCAGTGTGAGAATGGGTCGGATGCGCTTGCCACCACAGCTCATAAGATATGAACTGATTCCTGGAATCAGGGGTACATCTGACTTATAGTTCTCATTAATTGCTTTTTCGACCCTGGTTAGATCGTTTTTTAATTCCTGTGTGACGTCCCTGAAATCCATATCGAACCTGAAATGTCAAGCCACTCCTTGATTTGTCCCTTATTTTTGCTTGTTAGGGAAAAGCACGGCTAGTAGGCTGTTTTTTAATCCGTTACTCATTGGAAAGGCACTAGTTTTATGGGAATTTAGCGGGTTTGTCAAGGCATTTATGGCTGGTATTTGGTTGTGATATGCTTGTATTAGCGTACCCTATTGAACTTAGGGCTGTTTCAAGTTTGATGGGCAGGTGGGAACATGCCTTTCCCAAACCGATTTTATGCCAGGATTGTACAAAGTCTGCTCCACAGAATAAAAGGGCTAAATATAAATGAATAAGGTTTCTGTCATTATTCCGACATTCAATCGTGGTTATTGTATCGCTGAGTCGATTCAGTCGGTGCTGGATCAAAGTTATCGAGACTTTGAATTGATTGTTGTAGATGATGGATCAACAGATAATACAACTGAAGTGGTGTGCCAGTTTCCCAAAATCAAGCATATTAAACTGGAAGAGAATCGAGGGGTTTCCTATGCGCGAAACATAGGCCTGGAGCAAGCTGAAGGAGAATGGATCGCTTTTCTAGACTCAGATGATTTGTGGCAAAAAGAGAAACTGCATGCACAGGTGAATTATGTCGAATGCAACCCTGGTTGTCATGCGGTCTATACAGATGAAATCTGGATTCGTAATGGGGTTCGGGTTAATGCTATGAACAAGCATCGTAAATATTCCGGGGACATTTTTCGTTATTGTCTGCCCCTTTGTATTGTCAGCCCTTCTTCAGTATTGCTGAATGCTGATTTGTTGAGAAATGTTGGGGGGTTCGATGAGTCGATGTCAGTTTGTGAAGATTACGATTTATGGTTACGTCTTTCAAAGCGTGTTCCTTTTTATTTTATTGAAGAGAAGCTAATAATAAAACGTGGTGGACATGTTGATCAGTTATCGCGTAAGTATTGGGGAATGGATCGCTGGAGGGTTCAGGCGCTGGAAAAACTCTTGCTTGAAAATGATTTAAAGGAAGAACAAAAGGATTGGGTTTTGGAAATGTTCCATGAAAAATGCGGTATTCTTGTTGCTGGCTATAGTAAAAGAGGTAAAACACAGGAAGCGGGTCATTATCAGAGCCTTGCGGCTAAGTATTGTGCCCGCAGCAGCGAAAATTTGGTGTGATGAATCGATTAAAGAGTTTTATATTTTTAATAATATTTTTTCCACAGATGGGAATTGCGGAATCACGGCCGGATACGGTTGTGAATAAGATCCGTGAGACCAGTATAAAAATTTTGTATGAGGCGTATAAAAGTGAGAGGGCATTTTTGCGAGCGGCGGCGGCACGAGCGGCGGGAGAATCCCAGGATGCTGAGTTGGCGCCTCTACTCAATAAGGCCACTGAAGATGTTTACCCAACAACCCGTTTGTTTGCCTTGCAGGGGTTGCAGAAGGTTTCCACCTCCGAGGCCTTGAAGGCGGCACGCAGGATGACAGAAGATACCGATATTTGGGTTCGCAGTGCCGCAGTTGAAATATTGGGGGATGAAGGTGGGCCGGAAGTGGTGGACGAAGTGCGTAGATTTTTGAAGTCCTACGATGTCCCTGTACGAATGGCGGCATCTTCCGGGTTGGTTAAGCACGGTGAAGAAAAATATTTGGAAGACGTTCTGGACCCACTCACACACCCTATACCTGACCGCAGATATCAGGCCATAGGCTATCTGGGTAAAATTGGTACTGAGGCAGTTCTGCCTCACCTTTCAGAGTTGTTCAACCATGCAGAACCGGAAATGGTGTTCTATAGCCTGAAAGCTCTTGAAGGAAAATCCACAATTGAAATGTTGCCAAAACTCAGGGAGTTGCTTCGGAGCGAAAATCCATCCATTCGCCAGGCTGCTGCTTTGGCAATGAGTAATATGCGTGTTGCAGAGGAAGATTTAATCCCTTTATGTGCCGACAACGATGGAATGGTGAAATTATCGGCTGCACTGGCACTGAACCGAATGGGGTCTGAATCCTGTCAGATAGTGTTCGAAGAGTTGTTGAAGCATACCGATTATACTGTGCGAAGTTCTACCGCGCGTGTTTTAGGAGAATCGAAGGTTCCTGACCGTGTGAGGCTGTTGAAAATTGCATTGGAGGATAAACACTCTCGGGTACGAACAGCGGCGGTGCGTGCTGTGGGAATGATGGGAGGTCCTGAAGCGTTTCCAATTTTAGCGGAATTGTTGCAGGATTCTCTGGAAGTTGTCCGAACCTACGCGGCTGGCAATATTATACATCTATTGCGGTAATCCAACTGTTTACATCTGACGGTCGTATTTTCTTTTTAAGCATAAGGTTTGAAATCAGTATAGCCTTCTTTTTCAAAAGAAAACCATATACTCATATCAGCATCTGGAGCTAGAGGCCAGCCGTTTCGAAATCGATCCACAAGATCAGGGTTGCTTATAAAAGGGCGTCCAAATGCTATGAGGTCAGCCCTTTTTTCTTCAATGGCCTCTTCTGCTGTCTCTTGAGTGTATCCACAGTTCCCGATCAAGGGACCGGAAAAAACTTTTCGGAAATCCAGTAATGTCATTGGCTCCCCAAGTTCATGGAAACCGAATCCAATGCCGTCCATCACATGGAGGTAAGCCAACCCGGTTTTATCCAACTGGCTTGCAGCATAGGTGAAGGTTTCACGGAAATCTTCAGAACCCATATCGTTATAGTTTCCATTAGGACTCAATCGAACTCCTACCCTGTTCGCAGGCCAGACTTCTGTGACGGCTGTGACTGTTTCCTTTAGCAATCTGAATCTGTTTTCCACCGATCCGCCATATCTGTCAGAACGCTTGTTAGTTCTGGATTGGAGGAACTGGTCCAGAAGGTATCCATTAGCACTATGTATCTCTACGCCGTCAAATCCTGCCTTCTTAGCTCGAGAGGCTGCTTTTTTATAGTCTTCGACAATGGCTGGTATTTCATTGGTATTGAGTTCCCGAGGTGTTTCGTGATCTTTCTTCCCCTGTGGGGTGTGTATATATTCTCCATTAAGTTTTATAGCTGAGGGGGCCACAGCCGGTTCTCCATTATGAAAAGCACTGTGTGAGGCCCGACCGCAATGCCATAACTGTAGAAATATATATGACCCCCTACTATGAACTGCCCTGGTGACCTTTTCCCAGGACTCACCTTGCCTGTCAGAGTAAATACCGGGGGAATTGACCCAACCATTGGCCTGTTTGGAAATAACGGTAGCTTCAGTAATGAGAAGCCCTGCGGAGGACCTTTGCGAATAATATTCCGCCATCAGGTTGTTGGGCATTCGTTCCTCACCCGCTCTGGCTCGCGTCATAGGGGCTAATACAACACGGTTATCAAGTTTTATATCGCCCAATTGAAATGAACTGAGCAATTCGGTTGGACGGGTTGTCATTTTGAAATCTCCTGAAGACAATTTTTTGAAATTTTATAATTAATATCCTTCGTCTACTTTTAGGTGCTTAACAAAAATTTCATTTGATGGAGAACATGTATTCTTTGTGCATTAGGTTAAAAGCTCTCCCGAACCAAGAATATGTGTTTCTCCATCTGAGGTTTGCAGGATGAGTCTGCCATCAGAGTCGAGACTCATCGCTATACCCGTTATAGAAACCCCCTTTTGATGGACGGTCACTGTTTTACCAAACATGTCTGTATTAGATGTCCATTTTTGAAGAAGACTTTGTTTGTTCCCATTTAGATACTCTTCGTAACCGCAGTCCAGGTTTTTCAGCAGACTGAGAATAAGGTCTGCGCGATTGATTGAGTTCCCAGTTTCCATTTTCATTGAAGTGGCAATATCCTGGATATCGCTGGGAAACTGAGTCTGGTTCATATTAATTCCTATTCCTACGATTACTGCTTTGCCGGGGATATGTTCACATAGAATGCCTGAAAGTTTTTTGCCGTTTAATAGGATGTCATTAGGCCATTTTAGTCTTGCCTGCTTCGCACCATTTTGTTGTATGGCGGAAACTGTCGCTACCCCTGCCATCAGAGTGATGAAGTGCAGGTTTTCTGGGGGCAAATGGGGCTTTAAAAGTATCGAGAGATAGAGCCCGGTACCGGACTCAGAATGCCATGTACGCCCTTGTCTGCCACGCCCATGAGTCTGTAAATCGGAAATAACAACGGTCCCTTCTGGCAGGGTCAGGTCACGCCGAATTTCCTCACTGGTAGAATCAGTTTGAGGTAGAACCTTTAGTGGATGACCAATCCTGATGGTATTGAGCCTTTTCTGAAGGGCTGAAATATCAATATCGAAAGATGAACCCAAGGTAACTCCTTGAAGTTAAAGGTCTGTGGTATAAAATCTTATCTGCGTATATTGTAAAGGAAATTACCAGAAAATGATTGAAATCTTATCTAAATATTGATAAAAAGCTTATTCCAAAAACGGTTTCACGCTTGGGAAACATTGATTTGGAAACCGAAACCTTTTGAGAGGAGAGGGCTGGATGAAAAAGTTTTTAGCTTCATTTGTTTGGATTTCACTCGTGTTGGTTATGGCTTCTTGTTCCCTGGAACAAAGGTGTTATGAGGGAGAATGCGAACCACCCGAAGGTCATGAGGCCGCTGAAGAGAAACATTAATCTGCTTATGCAGGTAGCAATAACCTTTTCTCACGCATGTGAGCTGTTATTGCCAGTGACCTTGCGTGGTAAATAGGTATGAGTATTTGGCAGGGAACGATAGGGTTCCCTGCCTTTTTGCGTTCATGAATTTTTTTCCTTCCTTCCCGGCTTTCCGCTGAGTTATTTACCGTTTCTTATATTATTAATGCCCGGCTAATCGCTTGAAAGCCTTGCAAAGTCAGTGCTACAATAGGCTAAATTAAAAGGTGATCAGTGTTGCGGTCAGCCTGTAAATTTGCGTTGGCCGGAAAAGGTGGGAGTTTGAGATCCATACTCTTCTGGATCTTCAAACGTCATCTTTTTCTTTTTGTTCAAGAATCAAGGAGATACGAGTCCATGGCGGAAGAAAATAGTATAACGGTGGAAGAAGTTCGCATTGCCCAGGAGAGCCTGAAAAGTGGCATCACGTTACATGAAAAGAAAAATTTCAAGGAAGCTATTGAGGAGTTTAAAAAATCCGCAATGACTCACCCCTTTGACTCTAAACATGTTGATGAGCTGGGAGCGAAGTTGAAGTCGGGTAGTTATAAGTTGCAACAGGAAAGTATCGCCTACATGGGTTGCGCTGCAGTTCATCTCAACAAATTGATTCAAGGTCTTGAACCGGGTCAGAGTCAGGAAGTTCCGGTTGATGAGTCTTTAATGAATGCTTTTAAGGAATGGCAATGAGTGTAGAAAACAGGGAATTTCTTCATGAAGTTATGAGAAGAGAGATCAGGGATCGAAAAATTCCTTTAAGCCTGGGAAAAACCTGCCCTGTGAAATGTACGTTTTGTTATGAGATGGATCATAGCTACCGCCAGACTTTTGATATGCCCCTCACAACACAAGAGGATTGGGAGTTCATCTTAAATGAAATCCAGACTTACCCCACTCGTGAGACAGAGTCCTGGGTTTTGGGGGGCAACGAATATATGGAGTGGACTGACCTTGCCTTGCACCCGAAGGCGATGGACTGGATTGAAGAATTCCTGGAAAGGACGGATAAGAACATC
Organism: Nitrospinota bacterium; assembly: GCA_009873635.1. NCBI lineage: Bacteria > Pseudomonadati > Nitrospinota > Nitrospinota bacterium. The sequence goes on along the minus strand of WAHY01000027.1, from coordinate 9,867 downwards.
ATTATGTTTTCTGTGGGTTACTTTGACCCGAAAAGGATTAACAGGCTTGCGGAAAAGTTTCCAGGGCGCATTAATTTTGAACTCTCGGTGATTACGCTGGGTTCTTATCGAAAGCAATTAATGCCAAAGGGGCCGACTGTCAATCAGGTTTTGGAGGTGTTGGATGGTCCGGCTGTAACTTCGGCCAATTTCTACTCATTTGGTCCCGGCACCATGTCTGTAGATGCAGAAACCATCTCAAAAATCAACAAAAACTGTTTGCTTTGGATGGGCTGCTTGACTCCTCTAAAGTATATTGATGAGAAAACCACTGCTTTAATGAGGCAGGGAAAACGGTATCTCGCTGATGAATCAAAAAGAATTTATGAAATGAATTTGCCAAATGTCCAGATGATTCATACTGAGTCAGACATTACCTCATTTCTGAATCGCAATAAAATAATAAAAACGTTTGATGCTTGTGAATTGGAAAAAAAAGACTGGATCGTCATGGCAGGCAACGTTTACAGAGTTTTGCAAATGTTTCGCCGAGGGCGTGCCCGTTTTCTCTATGTTCCCAATGAAACACTTGGGGGTGACTCAGATTGCACAACTTTATTGACTTTCAGTGATGTTGCTAAAAGAATAACTAATCAGAGGGTGGTGCATCTTCCACGTGTAATCATGGAGAAATCTTCTAATGATGAAAGAGATATTTCGGGAGTCTCTTTTGATGAGTTTAAAGAACGTTTCCCCCGCATACGTTTTAAGGTTCTCAACAAGGTGAATTCTGATCTTTCAAATAAAAAACTGTATGAAAAGGGTTACTTGAAAAATTATGTCGAAGATTATCTGCGAAATCCTCTATCGAAAAAGTTTGAGGCCATTGCACATCCCAACTAGGAGATGAGTAAACTTTGGGCAATTCAGGAGCGGTTTTAAAGATGGAAAGGGAATGGGAATGCAGTACAGGCTAAAAATTGTGTTTGTGGATAACCAGGAACTAATTCTGGATACAACCCAAAAGCATGGGTTCAGTGATGATTTAGAATTATTTGAGGTGACGACTTCTGAAGAAATTTTTGTGATTCCCTTGAAGCAGATCAAATATATTTCCTGCGATTCCAAAATCTTCGAGAAATAACCATCCGCTTTTTGTCCTGAATTGGGTTAAAAACGAACGCGGGCTTTCTTCATCCAGTCGGCTTCGTCAAAAGTTCCCTGGAAATACTTTTCAAAAAGGATTTCGTTCAGCGTCAATGCTTTTCCATCAATAACGCTTCCTTCCACTAAAGGTGGTTTATTTTCTTTTTTTCTGATCTTTTCTGATGAAGATTGCTTGGGTTCGAGTTTGTAGTTGCTGGAGTTCGAGTATTTTTCGCTGATCATCTGGTACAGTTCATCAAGACTTAAAAACAGATTCAATACAGCCTTTTCATTCATTTGATTCTGTTCCTTAAACCTGGCAAGGATATCTCGCACATCTTTGGACGCTACGATGGATTCCAAAATGGCATCATTTAACTTTTCATATTCATGGTCCAAAAATTCGTCAGAATCTTCCATAAGTATTTCTCCTGAAGTTAAAAAATATATACGGGTGTAACAGCAAAACCGGTGCCATTTACCTCCTTCAAGGTAAAAGTGCTGCAACTAGTTAAAAATATTAGGCTTATGATGGTTTTAGGGCTGTCAAAATTTTTACTTAAATCAAGAAAAATCCTTATTTTTTGTGTTTGATGTTGGGATTTTTGACAAAGAAACTGCCCAAACTGCGTTCTTTTTATTTATTTTGTAGAAATACGAATAAATGGAATGGCCAGGCTAGATATGACTTTCACGGCTTGTATTGAAAAAATTCATGGATTATTATGGATAGTACTTAAACTCTCTTTTGCTGGGAATTTTCATGTCAATTTTGGCTAAGAACCTGAAGGCGATCCGCAAAGAACTGGGTTGCACTCAATCCGTGATGTCGGAAATTCTAAAGGTGGGGTTTCGCACCTTTGTTCGTTATGAAGCAGGGGCCAGAGATGCTCCTGTGTCAGTATTAGTAAAAATTGCCAGGCTCGGAAATATATCTCTGGAGCAATTATTGACTTCAGAAGTGGGTAAGAATGATGTTGCTCCACTGCAGAAATTGAATAAAAGCGTATCATCAACAGAGGTGGGTGCTATTAATTTCAAGGAAGGTTCTGTGGTTTTCAATAATCCTTTTCGTGAGGAAATTATTACCTTGAATGATGATGAGAGAAAGATATTGACTCTTTTTCGAAAAATGGGTCCCCACATGCAAAAAGAATGTCTTGCAAACCTTGGGCAAATTGCGGAATTGGTCAATACTGCCGACTCAAAGAAGGATAAAGTCAGCAAGGATCAAATTAGCAAAAACGATACAGAACCTGGTTTTGAAAAGTCCTCTCAAGCTTCTCAACACCAACCTAAAGCCAAACGGAGACCCGGCAGAAAAAAGCTGGATAAAAAAGCTTTGCAAGAGAAGATAGACAAGCTTAAAATGCTCACCCGGAGTATTAATAAAACCACGGTGAAATAATATTCAGTGAAATATACTGGTGTCAGAAAGTCGTGGCACGGTGTCGCCGGATTGGTTGTTCTTTCCGCATTCCTTTTCCTTGAGTTTTATACCAACCTGTTTGAAAAAAGTGTCGGTTATTACTTAAAGTGGCAAAACCACAAAAGGCCTCAATTAGGTAGAATGTGGGATCGGGACCGGCAATCCCTGGTAGCACAAGCCAAGATAAAATCAATTCGATCTTCTCTGGATCTTCAGGAAGAAGCAGCCTTGGGAATTGCTTCCTTCAAACATTTGTTTGAAGAGATTTCTCCCGGATTTCCTCTTATAGTTTCTCGTGAAAAATTTCTACAACTTTATTTTGATTTTCCAGGGCAGTGGTCGGAGAGGATCATATCCTCATATGATCTGGTTGACTTAGATTCTAATAAAAACTGGGATCGGGTTTTCCTGAAGCGTTTTGGTCCGTGGATCACCCTGCAGTTTATAGACCGTCAAAATATTCCTATTCATGAACTATTTTTATCTGTAGACACTTTATATGAGGTTCAGGCTACTAGGACCGTAAAACGGGGGACTCTTGAAGATGCAAAGTTTACAGCTAACCGGATTTTCCCTATTTCTGAGTTTCTTCCTGTCTTAAAATCGCTGGACACCACGACTCAAAAAGCAGTATTTCCGGAACCTCGATGGTTTTTAGGAAAAAACTATCATGTAACCCGTATTGGCATTTCAGACTCACCTGCAGGGGAGCTTTCTCAGCACTTTTTATTTGGAGTGGAGTATGACACGGATTATTACACAGGGGTACTTTTAATACCTGTAGCAATGGAATTGGCGAATAACATGATGTCACAAATCGAAAAAACGGATCTGCCTGACTCGAGTTCAGATGGCGCACCGCCTTCTATAGGAGAGAGTCCTTGATAGGCCGCTTACTCCATGCCCTGAACCTGTTTCTGGTTACTTCAATTATATTTGTAGTTCTGATTGTGGCTGGACTGTATTTCTGGTTAAAACAGGACCTACCTCAACTCCCCCAGGACCTGCAACATATCAACTTAAGCCTGCCCACAGAAATTTACTCATCAGATGGAGAACGCCTAAAAATTCTTGGTGAGAGGCACCCTGTAGCCCTGGAGGATATTTCTCCCTTTTTTACTAAAGCCATCATTAGTGTTGAAGATTCGCGGTTTTACAATCATAGCGGTATAGACCATAGAGGTTTAGTGCGGGCGCTTTGGACAAACATCCGTAAAAAAAGGATTGCTCAGGGAGGAAGTACTATTACCCAGCAACTTTCCAAGAACTTGTTTTTTTCTTTTGAGAGAAACTGGGTTCGTAAGATCAAAGAGCTGTTGATTGCTTTTCAGCTGGAGGCAACCTTCAGTAAAGATCAAATACTTCAGGCATATTGCAATCAGATATATTTTGGTAGTGGTGCTTATGGAGTGGAGGAGGCGGCCCAGGTGTATTTCAGAAAACGTGCCAAGGACCTTTCTTTACTTCAAGCGGCTCTCCTTGCGGGCCTGCCCAATTCTCCAAATAATGCGAATCCCTTTTCATATTTTGAAAGGGCGATGCAAAGAACAAAATACGTATTAGACAGGATGGTGGCTGAAAAGCTGATCAGTGTGGATGAAAAAGATACAGCTTTACAGTCCGATCTTGACCTTGTTAATCCCAGGGTAGAGTCGAATCCAAACCTTTATTTTGTAGATCGCGTATTGGAACAGTTGGAAAGAGACTATGGCAAGGAGTTCGTACACTTTGGGGGATTGAAGATTATCACCACGTTGGATTCCCGCTACCAGCAGTTTGCGGTCAACAGTGCTCACAACCATTTAGAAGCTTTAGAAGAGAAAATAGAAAAGGAGCCGGGAACAGGGCCGCTCCAGGCCGCTTTAGTGTCCATAGAGAATAAAAGTGGTGCGATTCGAGCCATGCTTGGCGGCAAAAACTATTCGCACAGTCAATTTAACCGGGCGGTTTCAAGCAACCGTCTTCCCGGCTCTTCTTTTAAACCCTTTGTATATTTTACTGCAATGGAGGAGTTGGGTTATTCGCCTGCTACTGTGGTTGTGGATGAGCCGCTGACTATAGATATCCCCGGCAGCGAACCGTGGAGCCCGCAGAATTTTGATGAGGAGTTTGCTGGGAATCTTATTTTGAAAAAAGCCCTGATGAAGTCCATTAACATTATTTCTGCAAAACTACTAAAT
>WAHY01000027.1:0-5033 GCA_009873635.1 Nitrospinota bacterium | reverse complement strand
AGTTTGGCATTAAAAGTCCTTTAGGTAAAAACCTGTCACTTGCTTTGGGCACGTCAGGGTTGTCTCCATATGAAGTAGCGTCTGCATATAGTGTCATCGCCAACCTTGGAATCTATAATGAGCCTTATATGATTCAGCACATTGAGGATTTTCAGGGGAACCGCCTTTATGAACACTACTACCAGGGAGTGCAGCAATTTTTACCTGATTCCCTATATCCGCTCTTAAATATGATGCAAGGCGTGGTAGAAGGGGGCACTGGCCGGATTCTAAGGAGAATGGGATTTCGTCACCCAGCTGGAGGCAAAACAGGAACAACCAATGATTTTAAAGATGCGTGGTTCAATGGCTTTACAAAAGATATTTCAACTTCAGTCTGGGTGGGATTTGATAATAACAAGCCTATGGAAGCAAAGTCTGGCAAGGGCTTGACAGGGGCCAGTGCCGCGGCACCCATATGGGTGTTTTTCATGCAGAAGGCTTTAGAAGGAAAAAGTCCGGTTAAATTTCCTGTGCCAGAAAAAATCAAATTTGCCACTGTAGATGTGCAGACTGGTTATCTGGCAGATGAATTCTCTCTTGAGACTTTGCAGGTTGCTGTTAAGGAAGACGTGGATCTTTCTGCACAGCCTGTTGTGACTAGTGAACAGGAGCCTGATGAAACAGGACTTCTCCCGGAACCAGTTGATAAGGGCTCCAATCAAACTGAACTTAAGAATGCTACTCCAAACCCTTAAATTTTATCTGGCTCGAATTGCCGTCTCGTTATTCCTGATATTTGTGATGGGATATGCGTTTCTGTTTTTTTTGCACGAGGTAGCACTTCCAGATGTCCTGTTTGATGATGTGGCGATTCAATGGGCCATTGTCATGGTCTGCCTTTTCTTTGGATTTATTGCGTATGGGATGATTGGAGAACAGCGTTTTTTCAATGCTCTTCATTTTCTTAAAAATGTTTCTCCTCAATTGGACCCGGCTGATATTAAAAACCAATATGAAAATCTTCTGAGTTTTACTTATTCCTCTTACTTCTTACCGGAAACAGGAAAACAATACAGGGTTCGTTGTGTCCTTTTGTATGCGGACTATTTGTTGTCCATTGGAGATGAGTCTCCGAGGGCATTGAATATATATGTGCAGGCCTTTTTGCAAAGCCCTGGAGATTCGCGTTTTCGCAAACCATTGCTTGCAATTTTAAATCAAGGAAGGGAACTCACTGAAGACGAAATGGACTTGCTGTTGATAATGGTTCAGCAGGAAGAAGTTCATGATCCGGTTTTGACTCATTATTTGGCGAATCTGTTTTTAAAGGCTGGGCAGTGGTCTGGAAAAGTAGAAAGACTGTTTTTAACCGCATTAGAGGATAAGAGTGAACTTTCAAATGAGATTGTCCGGTTTGCGTTGCCAATATACCTGGCGCATAAAAGAACTGATGAGCTGGCATTGAGGTTTTACCTTTTTGCATTGAACCACACTGATAAAAATGAAGATGAAATTAAAAAATATCTGGCTCACAGTTATTGCGAGGGAAACCTTGCCGGTGTTGCTCCAGAACTACATCAAAGTTGTGGGGATGTGTTTTTAGGTTTGAGTGTTGATTTGCAAGAGGAGATTAAAAATCGAGCTGAGCAAAATAGAGTTTCTTCCAAGTTGAAAAAAATAAAGTTGTTTCGCCGGGAAGACCTGCAGGACCTTAAAAGCTTGAAAGTGGAAATGGGGCTGGTTGCCGGTAAGCTGACAATATTGAAGAAAGGTGTTGGTTGGGCGATCAAAAAACTTTTAAAAGGGTTCAAATGGATTCTTTTGCAGTTCCTTGAAGGGCTCATGAAATTTGGACACCTTTCGTTAAGAACTAAACTTATTAGCTTTGTAATCCTTTCTTTTTCGATATTGCTGGCTCTTGGTTATAGCGGGCTGGTTCCAAAAAAAAAGGATAGTATCCCTCCAGCACCATCGTCATTGGTGAGTTCATCAAAATCTTTGAACGCTAAAAAGGAAGATAGGGTTTTTACAGTTCAAATTGCTGCGGTTGTTTCTGCAAAACAAGCAGACAAGATGATTCGGACACTTAAAAAGAAAGGTGTCGAGAGTCTTTATATCGTGAAGGCGGCGCGAAGAGCCGGAGGAAATTGGTATAAAATAAGGGCTGGTAAGTTTCCCTCGAAAGGCCAGGCCAGTGTTTACGCCAACCGCCTGGTTGATTCGAAGACCATCAAAAACTATTTTGTTATTTCATTGCCTAAAAACTAATGTTTTGGATGGTGTGCTTTAAAGCTGTGCGGAAACGATCAACAGCGGCCATATCGATCTTCATAGCGGGTAATATCTTCCTCATCCAGGAGAAGGCCAAATTGAATTTCTATTATTACCAGCAGCTCGGAGCCGGGATTGCTTAGCCGATGTTTTGAGTTTTGAGGAATGGTGATGGTTTCATTGGTTTTAAGTTTAAAGGTTTTTTCATCCAATACCACTTCTGCCAGGCCGGAGACAATCGTCCAATGTTCACTGCGATGTTGATGCGATTGAAGGCTGAGTGCTTCTCCTGCTAACACTTCAATACGCTTGAGCACATATGAAGGCCCCGAATCTAATATGATGTATGATCCCCATGGCCTCTTTACTGTAGCTGACTGTTTTACTTCCGGGCGATCTTTTTCTTTCAGGGATTCAACCAGTTTTTTTACATCCTGGGACCGGTCTTTGGCGCAAACCAAAAGAGCGTCAGGACTGTCCACAACTATTGTGTCTTTTAAACCTAATGCTGCGATGAGACGTTTTTGGCCCTGAATTATGGTTTCACTGCAATCCTGGGCAATAATATTTCCACTGATAACATTACCCTCAGAATCTTTTACACATACTTCGTCTAAAGAGTTCCAGGCCCCGACATCATTCCAGCCAATATCGCCGGGGATGAGGATCACACGGGAGGAGTTTTCCATCACAGCATAATCTATGGACAGGCTGGGCAGGGAAGAAAAAAGTTCGCGACCTCTTTCATCAAGCTCCATATAGAATGGTTTACTTTTAGTACGCTGCAAGCAATTATTGATGCTTTCAAGTTGGGAATAGATATTCTCCGCGTATTTCTCTAGCTCTTCGAGAATAGAGGAGGCCTTCCAGACAAAGATCCCACAATTCCAGAAAAAGTTTCCATCCTTCAAATATTGCTCAGCCTTACTCCGGTCAGGTTTTTCAACAAACCGTTCTACCTTGTAAGCTCCGTTTTCTATTTCGTCCCCTTGTTTCATATAGCCAAAACCGGTTTCAGGGCGGGTAGGGGGTATGCCGAGAGTAACTAGACACCCATTTTGGGCTAGTGATTTTGCTTTATTAAGTGTATTGATAAAGTTTTCAGAGTTCGTTACAACATGGTCAGAAGGAAAGACAGCCATGACCGCGTTGGGGTCTTTCTCTGCGATAACTTTTGCCAACAATCCAATTGCCAACGCTGTATTTCTATTGCAAGGCTCTGCTATGAGATGATCGGAATTAAAACCGTACTCGTTTAATTGGTGAAGAGTCTCGATTGCCTGTAAATGGTTGGTTGCGAGATAGATTTTTTCTATGGATATCAGTTTTAGAAGACGTTGCAAAGTATTTTGGAGCATTGTTTTGTCTCCAATTATTTTCTGCAACTGTTTTGGGCTTTGCTCGCGGCTTGCAGGCCAAAACCGGGTACCGCTACCCCCGGCCAATATCACTCCGTACATAGAAAAGTCTTTCTCTGGTTGTTTAAATGATCGCGGATATCAAGGACTACTGGATAAATTAACTGGGTTTCTGAGCAGTTTTAATTTTGATAAACCGCATCCATTCTAGCTAAAAAGGCATCAAAGGACTAGGAAAATAACTTGAATTCACAAATGTATGAGAAGGGCATAAATTGGAAAACTTAAGATTATTCTGGCCTTATATTTCCAAATATCAAAGGGAACTGATGATAGGTATTGTGGCATTGGTTTTCACAGATACCCTGACGCTGGTTGTTCCCTGGGTGATAAAAAAGTTTATTGATGTCTTGCCGCAGAAACCTTCTTCAGAAACCCTTCTTGAATATACGCTTTTTCTGTTACTGATAGTTTTGTTCCTTCTTGTGGGCCGTTATGGATGGAGGGTCTATATGTTTGGTCCTTCCAGGAAAATTGAGTTTGATATTTTGAACCGCCTTTTCAACCACCTGTTGACTTTAGATCGAACATGGTACTTGAAGCAGAAAACGGGAGATATCATATCACGAGCTACCAATGACCTGAGGGCGGTGAGAGAGTTCATTGGGCTGGGAGCATTGATCCTCATTGATGCGGTTTTCATGGTTATTACTGCTGTAGTAATGATGGCATGGATTAATGTTGACCTGGCATTCAAAGTGTTATTGCCACTCCCGGTGATTTCTGTCCTGTTCTTTTATTTTGTTAAGGAAATTGGAAAGCGGCATAAAGCGGTTCAGGAACACCTGGCACTCATAACGGGGTTGGTACAGGAAAACCTTGCTGGCATACGGGTGCTGCATGCTTTTGTTCAGGAGGAAAATCAAAAAAGAAAGTTTGCCTCTCTTAACGATGAATACATTGAAAAAAACCTGCATGTGACCCGTATGTTTGGCATCTTTACGCCTACTATGGTCTTTGTAATGGGTCTTGCATCGATGCTTTCCCTTTGGCTCGGTGGGAAAGACGTGATCTCAGGTTCCATGACGCTGGGATCGTTTGTCGCGTTCAATGGCTATTTAATGCTTCTCTCCTGGCCAATGATGGGAATAGGTTATGTCTTTAACCTGACTCAAAAAGGAATGTCGGCAATGAATCGTATTCGTGAAATCTTAATCGCTCAACCTGAAATAATATCCTCTAAAGAAAGTGCGGTGTCTGTAGATGAGATAGGTGATATTGAATTTCGGGATCTCACTTTTTGCTATCCCGGAGAAAAAAAACCAAGCCTGGATGGAATTGAAATTAAAGTTCCTAAAGGTCATACACTGGGAGTAGTGGGGGTGATCGGTTCAGGAAAAACCACTTTGACTCAAATGCTCT
>WAHY01000026.1 GCA_009873635.1 Nitrospinota bacterium | reverse complement strand
TTCTTTTTTTATCGACAATCAGTTCCAGAATTCCGTTCTTTTTGATACGAGTAAACTCTTTCGAGGCTAATTGCAGCGCTGTGAAAAATGAAAGTCCGCGTATGTCGATTGATTTAAACGATTCCATCTATATCCCTCCCAAATTTGCCAATTCATAGGTCTAATTGGACATTCATAAATCATTACATGATTTCATTCTAGGAAACCAAGATTAATTAACTGTTAACCTTGAATTAAAGTTTTTTAATTTTCTTTCGCCAGCTTCTGTCTGTGGGGTAATAAGGCATTTATAATCAATGCCTTGGTTTTTTATCTGATGTCGGTTGGGAAATGGTGAGATGGATACACAACTGAAGAAATAACTCTTGTTTGTTTTCCGTTGAGCTTCTGGAAGCCAAACTGTTAGTATGGGCTGTTCCCCTGTAAATACAGAAGGGAAGTTTTTTTATAGTCTTCTGGAGCTAAAAATGGGCATTATTCGCGGTGGAGATTCAGAGTACGAAGAGTATGAACCGTCAATTGAGGAAAAGACTGCCAAATGGCAGAAAACCCTTCATTCCATCCTGGAACAAGAGCCCGGGTCGCTTAAACTTTCGGGAAAATATATTTCCAACGATGATGTGAAAATCATTTGTAATTGTGAAGGAGTAGAAACTGTCAGGACTCTGGATCTTGCTGACAATCAGATCAGTGACGAAGCTTTACCTGTAATATTTGAAACGGGTAACTTCGCCCAACTTGAAGAACTCTATTTGGGTATTAATTTTCTGACTGGTCAAGGGCTTACTGAAATTGCCAATTCCGAACAGGTCAAACTGAAAAGTTTGAGAAAACTGGTTATCTCGGATAACCGTCTCACTGATAATTCAGTGGCAGACTTTATGCGTTCAAAAAACTTTCCTGACTTGCAATTTCTTGACGCCGGGTGGAATGAGGTTGGTAACGAAACCGCCAAATCACTTGGAGAAACAACATACTTTTCAGGATTAAAGACACTGGTTTTGGAACGCAGTTATATCGACTTTGAGGGGTTGAAAGCAATGATGCAGGGAAACCTTATGGACCAGTTGCAGGAGCTCAATATTTCAGCTAACAAGTTAAATGATGAGGCCATAATCGAACTTGCCTCTGCTCCGAAATGGAAGGCTTTGAAAATTTTAAGACTGTCTCAAAACATGTTTGGCGATGAAGGGGCAAAAGCTCTCGGAGAATCCACTTCTTTGGCTGGCTTGACACACCTTTATGCTGGAAGAAACTATTTCGGAAACGATGGGGCGCAAGCAATCCATCAAAGCAAAACACTGACTGGTTTACAAACCCTTGTCCTTAAGGAAGGTGTAGAAAACGACGCGGGGCTGGTAAATTTCTCCCGCCCTGAACTACTTCGGCCTGATGACCCCAATTCCATCTGATGCTGAGGTCAAAAGGGTGTTTTATTTCACCTGTGAAATATGTGATTAGAAAACCTTGAGCTTTTCCAGCTTGGTGAGTTTGGGAGAGTTTTTTAAAGCTTCTTTTGCTTCTTCAGATTTGACCCGGTTTCCTCCGAGGTGCAGGTAGGTCAGATTGCTGAGGCTGTCTGAGTTGGCAATAGCAAAGGCACCCTCATCACCGGCACGGTTATCTACCAGGTTCAAATATTCAACTTTTTTCAGTACAGGTGATTGCGCCAGGGCCTTGGCTCCCTTTTCTGTGATCCCGTTACATTCCAGGTTCAGGGTTACCAGTTCTGCGAAGATTTCGGATTGGGCAATAATTATTGCTCCTTCGTCACCTAAGTTGTTAGACCCTAAATGCAGATCACTGATTTTTGGCAGGTATGGAGATTCAGTAAGAATTTTTACCCCCTCCGCTCCAAGTTGATTATGAGTGATAATCAGGCTTGAGATACTTTTGATAAAAGGGAAGCTGGCGACTAATTTGGCGAGGTTTACGCCGTGGTCTTCTTCTATTTTTCCTGTCTTGGAAAACAGATAGGCGTCCTGTAATTTGAGTACTTTTTTATCCTTGATGTTTTCAAAGAGTACTTTTTCTCTGGGGGAAAGGTTTTGTCCTTCCCCGCCATAGTTTTCACCATCATTACAGAGCTCTTCCCAGTTTTTTAACTTATCTTGCATCTTGCTTAGCGGGATAACCTCTTGTGTCTTGCGCAACCGGGTTTGTTACCCATATCACAGGCTTTTAAATAATATTGCAAAGCCTTTTTCTGGCGCCCTTCTTTGTAATTCAGGGTTCCCAGGTTGTAACAGGCCGGGTCTTCGCCAGCATCACAAGCTTTAGTGAACATTTTTCGTGCTTGTTTAAATTCTTTACTATAAGGAGTTCCCCTCATGAGAGTTAGAATACCGCCATTGGTGCAACCTGTCATATAACCTGAATCACAGGCTTTTACATAAAATTTCTGTGCGGTTTTGTTGTCCCTCTCTATGATGCGATAGCGTTCGCCCATTTTAAAACAAGCGGTTGAATTTCCTTCTTCACAAAGACCTCTGATTCTTTTGGTTTCTTTATCGTCTTCAGCCCAGACCCCAGATGTTTGGATAAAAAACATTATTATCATTAAAAAAATTATTTTCTTCACAATTTGCCCCTTCCCTGCTGAGTGGTTGGTTCAAGAGAATGTGAAAAGCGGGTTCTCAAGAGAACACTAATTATAGCACAGGGAGGGTATTAACAAGAGCAGATATAAATAAGCATTCATCATTTTATCAATGGGGTTTCGTTTGCATCGGTAGAAATATTGATTTACTCTTTCTGGATTATTGAAAACAAAGCTTATATATGGCTGGACTCTGCTAAAATCCATAATTAAGGCTTTTGAAAACAACCTTTGTCGGGATACAGGTCGTTGAATATAGTTATGCTGGGCTACAGAGGAACCGGGAAATCGGTGATTTCTAAAATTATTTCTGAAGAACTGGGTCGAAAACTGTATCGGCTGGATGACTTGATAGTTCAAACTGCAGGAAACCCCATCCCGGAAATTGTTAAGCAACGCGGGTGGCCCGAATTCCGCAAGCTGGAATGTGATGTTGTGAGCCAGGTGGCTGAAGAAGCCAGGAACAGTGTTATTGATTGCGGAGGGGGAGTGGTGCTTGATGATAACAACATAACCCTTCTAAAAAGAGATGGGAAATGTGTTTTGCTCACAGCAAGCCTCGAAGCAATCATTAGAAGGATTAAAAAAGACCGCAACCGGCCAAGCCTGAAAAAAGGAATGAGCTTTGAGGAGGAACAAAAAAAAATTCTTGCTGAAAGACATGAAAAATACCAGTCGGCTGCAGACTTTGTTTGCGATACAACGAGAAGGAGACCCGGGGAAACAGCAAATGAAATCATTACTTTTTTTAAAAAGCAGGGATGGCTGACATGATGAGTCCATATTTTGAAAGTTTGGTTAAACACAGTTTGACAATTCTCGCGGAAGAGCCGGACGATTCGACTGCCATGGTATGGAGCGAGGCGGAAGCCAGTGCGGCACATGAAAGTAGTGATAAGGCCATTTATAAGCTAGATCTCAATGATAAAGAAGTGCTGGTGGAAGAAATTGGAGACCTTTTGTCTTATGATGGAATCCGCAAAGTTAAAGAACTGTGGCTGGATAAAAATGAATTTGGCAATGAGGGTGTTGAGCTTCTGGCAAACTCCTCTCAGTTAAAAAAGCTGTTGGTTCTGTCTCTGGCTCATAACAAGCTCACTAATTTCTCAGCGCAATCCATAGCTGCTTCCTCTAGTCTGACCCAATTGCAGAAACTTTTTCTCCAAAGTAACCAAATTGGTCTTGAAGGCTTGAAAGCGTTTACAGAATCAGACACGCTAGCACAACTGCAATTGCTTTATCTAAACCATAACCCGATAGGGCCTGCAGGTGCAAAATTGCTGGCTGGAAAATCCAAGCTGCAAAACCTTCGAGAACTTTACCTGCAAAATACAGGTTTGGGACTGGAGGGGGTCAAGGCCTTGTGCGATTCTGAAAACTTCCAGCATTTGACTCTATTATCTCTTGCCGGGAATGCGCTGCAAGACGGTGTTGTGAATGTGCTTTGTAGTTCGAGTTCATTTCCCCGTTTGGTCACTCTTGACCTGTACCAGAACAAGATCAGTGACAAGGCTGTCGATCAGCTTAAAGCATCTCCAAACCTTAAAAGTGTCCGTGCGTTTCAGGTTGACTGGAGAGGATGACCGGCATGTTGATTCCCAGCAAAAAAATTATTCTTGAACATTTTGATGAGAATGATGCCGTGATGGCAGAGGTCATCCGGAGGATGGGCCCTTTCAAACTTAAGCGGAACCGGAATTATTTTCAGGTATTGTGCAAAGCTATTGTAGGGCAGCAAATTTCTATAAAAGCCGCAGAATCTATTTTCCATCGTTTCCAGGGATTATTTGTCAACTCACGGCCTACTGCTGAGAAAGTTGAGAGTATTCCGGAACAAAAGTTGAGAGAGGTAGGGCTATCGACCCAAAAGGTTAAATATCTGAAAGACCTGAGCGCAAAATTTCTCGATGGTAGTGTTCGTCCACACCGTATGGCCTATCAGGACAATGAAGAAATCATCCGGCAATTGACAAGTGTCTATGGTGTTGGCAGATGGACGGCAGAAATGTTTCTGATATTTTCCCTGAATAGAATGGATGTTTTACCTGTTGGCGACTTAGGGCTGAGAGCTGGTGTGCAGCAGCTCTACAACATGAGGGCATTGCCGACTCCTGTCAAAGTGCGTTCTGTGGGTAAGAAGTGGCAGCCTTATCAAACGGTTGGTACATGGTATACGTGGCGTAGCATGGATGGAGGGATTATTCAGTATTAAAAGAGTACCCTTATACAATATGTTGGAGGTTTCATGGATTTCATTGATGAAAAAATAGAGAAATATGCTTTTAATCATACCAGTGAGGAAGGGGAGCTGTTAAAGAGACTCGAAGATGAAACATATGAAAAATTAGAAATTCCCCAGATGACAACAGGCAGACTCGAAGCACGGTTGTTAAAACTCCTTGCCCGTCTGGTCGGGGCCCGCCGTATTTTAGAGATTGGTACTTTTGGTGGATATAGCGCTTTGTCAATGGCGGAAGCATTGCCGGAAGATGGTGCGCTGGTAACCTGTGAAATGGATCCAGTGGCGATAACTTTCGCGAGAAGATATTTTTCTGAAAGTCCACATGGAAAAAAGATTACTCTAATGGAAGGCCCGGCACTGGAGTCTATCGAAAAATTATCGGGTACCTTTGACATGGCATTCATTGATGCGGATAAAGTGAATTACTGTAACTATTATGAAGCCATTTTGCCCATGATCCGGGATGGTGGATTGATTGCCGTGGACAATGTTCTTTGGAGCGGCAGGGTGCTTGACCCTAAGGACGAGTCAGACATAGCTATCGACCAGTTCAACAAACGAATCATTGAGGATCAACGAGTAGAATCTGTACTGTTGACAGTGAGAGATGGATTGAACTGCATCGTGAAAAACTCAAGCTAGATGTTGACAGATAAGCAACAGCAAATGTAGTTTGAAAAATTTTTTCCGTTTTCTATTGTTGGGCAAGGCCGTTCATCAATGTTGAACCCAATCATTGAGTGTGTTAGCTTTAACAGCATTTTAATAACATTTAATACAAAACTAAAAACGGATAATATTTTTATGGCTGAAACTCTGGGTAGTCTGGTTGATAAAATTTCAATAAAAAATTTGCGTATCTGGCATTTGGATGAAGCTTTGGAAGATAGTGAGCTGTCTCCTTCAAAGCAGCAGGAACTAAAAGCCAAAAGAGACCTGGCTGATAAACAGAGAAAAGAACTAATGGATGAGATTGATCTGTTTTTTGGAGCGGCTTTAAGGGGAGAAGTCCGTATTCGTGATGAAAAAATCAAGTTGTACACCAACACCAATGTTTCCTCTTCAGCTTCTATCAAGAATCTGGGTGATGCTGTAAGTGAACTGTCCGTTCGCAATATAAGGCTTTGGCATTTGGAAGATGAGGCTCGTAGAACTGACCTTCCGGATGAAGCAATTGTTAAAACGAAAAGAAGGATCGATACAACCAATCAGGAACGTAATGACCTCATGGATAAAGTCGATGAAATTCTTTCCAGCCACTCTAATAAGACCAAAGAGAGTTGAGTTGCCTTTCATCTCATTGCGGCTGGCCTGATGGTTGGTGGAAACTATAGATAGGTGTCCAGCAATTCTTTCCTTTTCTGATCATATTCCATGTCATCAATCAGTTTTTTCTCGTGGAGGTCTTTCAGGAGCTGAAGTTTCTTTTCGAGAGCGGGGTCAAGGGTTTTTGCGGCCGGACGGCTCGTTGGGTTTTTGGCGGAGACTTCTCTGTTTCTGTTAGTGCTGCCGGTGCTGTTTTGCCGGACTCTCCTGTTTGTTTTTGCAGGTGCGATTCCCGTTATGACCCAGTTTTCATGGGGTGCCGTTCCTAATAATCTTTTTTCAGTATAGTATTTTTGCTTTGATTGTGGAACGATTCGCCAACTGACATTTCCCCAGCCAGTACGAGCCCGACCAGTATATTTCATTCCCTTTATACTGTTGAATCGCCAGTGGATTCGCTTCTTGCTTGAAAAGACTTCTCCAGATGTGGTTCCCTCGGGTGTCTCAACTTCATAATTTATGATCTTATGGTTTGGAGCATGCTGGATAGCTTTTGTAAGTAGACGAGAGATGCGATCTATATCCTGCGGTAGGAAAACCGGTTTTTTATTGCCAAGTAGTGTTAACTCTTCATAGGTAAAAGACTCCAAATGACCTCTGACTTCCGGCTCTGAAATTTTAAGGGGATGGGTGAGCCGCATTTTGTCAATGAGTGATCCTGCCTGCGATTTTTTTTGTAGGAGAGTGTGAGCCCTTTAGCTTCTAGTTTTTTTTCCGGGGTTGATGCGCACGAAACCATTCCTGAAAATAAAACCAGGATGAGAATTGCAATTATGTGCCTGTGATGATTCATGGGCATTAAAAAACACTTGTGTTTAGTTATGGTTTTTGTGCGACCAGAGAAGCAAACGCTTTTGGATTCTCATCCACCTCTTGATATCTCAATACACGAAAATCTTCAAACTCTCGAAGCAATTCATTTTCCTCTAATACCCACTCTTTTTTAAAACTGCTGTACTTCAGGTAGTCCAATGTAAAGGTTTCGTAAAAAAGCAAACCTCCCGGCTTTAGTGTATCGCGGATCTTTGGAAAAAGCTTTCGATCCAGAAAATTGAAACAAAGAACAAGATCATATTCACTTTTTTTGAAAGAGCTGTTATCCAGATCGGCGATAACAGTTGTAATATTAGTGTTTTTTTCCTGTGCAAGAGACTGAGCCTTCCGCAGTCCATTTTCTGAAATGTCGGTGCAGGTTACCTCATAACCCAGGGTTGCGACAAAAACGGAGTTTCTGCCTTCTCCACCTGCTATGTCCAGGGCTTTACCATTTTTGCCCATTAGACACGCATTTTTCTTCAGCCAGTCGCTCGGCTCTTTTCCGGTTATATATTCATCAGGCGCGTACTTGCTGTCCCATTTATCTTTATCTTTCAAAGACATGTGAGTTCCCCATGAGCTGGTTGATTCTTGCTTGTTAATCTGTAATACTTAATTCAATGAATCCAAGCTTACAGGAGTTAAACCTTTATGTCGATGGTCGTTTTCTTGACAAGACTGTCTTTTTTCCCTATGATAGCTGTTTTATCCAATGCTGATAATTAAAGGGTTTTCAGGAGAGAAACTCTTATATGTCTGATTAAGGAGCGAGTGGAAATGATTGCAGTTGTCAAGACGGGTGGCAAACAATACAAGATATCAGAAGGTGATGTCATCCAAGTTGAAAAACTTGAAGGTAAGATTGGGGATACCATTAACCTGGATAAGGTTCTCATTTGTGGAGAAGGTGACTCTATAAAAGTTGGAACACCCTACGTAAAAGGTTGCACTGTAGCTTGTGAAGTTACTGAACAACTTAAGAGCAAAAAAATTATTGTTTTCAAGAAACATCGGAGAAAAAATTACCGGCGTAAGAATGGACACCGTCAGTTGTTGACACGCTTGAAAGTAACCGGAATTACAGCTCCATAAATTAAAAGGAAATCATGGCACATAAAAAAGGACAGGGCAGTACATCAAACGGTCGTGACAGCCGGGGACAAAGATTAGGGGTTAAGCGGTTTGGAGGTCAGGCTGTCAAAGCAGGGGAAATAATTGTTCGCCAGCGTGGTACTCACTTCCACCCGGGTTCGAATGTGGGCTTGGGAAGTGATTATACAATTTTTTCTAAAATTTCAGGCGTGGTCAAGTTTGAGCACCGTGACCGCAAAACGCAAAAGATCAGCGTCTACCCTCAAAGCTGAACCAATCTCAATCACCGTCTGTTAATTCCCTTTTAGGGGAGCCAGAATATCCGCGAATTCGCCAGCGGTGTTTTCATAACCCTTCAAATTAATATCAGATAGCTTCAAGGTATCTGTTTATTTTCAGACCCGAACAGTAACAGTTCTATTGAATGCGGGTTTACTTCTATGTTTATTGATCAAGTTTCCATAACTGTGCAGGCGGGTAATGGTGGAGACGGCTGCAGTAGTTTTCGAAGGGAGAAGTATATCCCTCTGGGAGGGCCTGACGGGGGAGATGGCGGTAAAGGGGGAGATGTGGTGCTTGAGGCCGACCCTAACCTTTCAACATTGATAGATTTGCGATACCAGAAGATTTATCAGGCTGAACATGGCAAACCGGGCCGTGGACAGCAAATGACAGGGAAAAGCGGAAAGACTCTGTTAATACGTCTTCCACCTGGGACTTTGGTCAAAGATATAGATTCGGGGGAATTACTGGTTGATCTCAATAAGCCTCGCCAACAATTTGCTGTTGCTAAAGGTGGCGATGGTGGGCGCGGCAACCTTCGTTTTCAGTCTTCAACTCAAAGAGCACCCAGAAAATTTGAGTCCGGCTGGCCTGGCAAGTGCAGAAACCTTTTTCTGGAACTCAAACTTCTGGCTGATGTAGGTATTATCGGGTTCCCCAACGCGGGCAAGTCGACTCTTATTTCAAAGATCTCTAACGCTCGACCCAAAATTGCAGGCTATCCTTTTACTACTCTAGTTCCTAATTTGGGAGTAGTGAGATTAGAGGAAGGGGAGTCTTTTGTTGCGGCAGATATTCCGGGGATTATTGAAGGAGCTCATGACGGAAAAGGGCTGGGACACCAGTTTCTAAAACATATTGAGCGCACCCGCTTGCTTCTTCATTTAATAGATTTTTCAGATCAGGATGGAGAAGCTATTTTGAGCCGTTTTCAAAAGCTTCAATCGGAACTTAAATGTTTCAGTCAGGTGCTGGCAGAAAAACCTCAAATTCTGGTAGCCACCAAGATGGATGATTCTCAAGCTCAAAATAATATTACCGCTCTTCAAGCATCCATGGAGACGTTGAACCCGTTATTTTTTTCGATTTCGTCTTTGACCGGTGAGGGAATTCAACCGTTATTATGGAAGATAAAGGAGTGTCTTTCCCAAAAAGATAAAATTGATTAAGGCATTAATAAACGGAACCGCAAACCCGCCCGGTTACTGAATTAAAAACTCCTCAAATTTTATTTTTTTGACTCGACCATCGCTGTCTATTTTTTTGTTATACGCAATCTGAAGTCTTTTTTGCAGTTTTTCCTTTACGTAGAGAATATCGTTATAGAATTTTCTTGCCAGGAATCTTTCCACTGTTTTCACAGTTGTTTCTTCAAATATAGGCAGGGAACTTTGCATAACTTTTGCGCTAGCTTCGTCTGTAAAGGTGATTTCCAGAGTGAAACTGAGCACCTTGATATCATTTACATCGAAAGCGACAGGCATGATCGTGGAAAACTTAACCATTTTTGCTTCAGGAGATAATGCTGCAAGCAGTCCTTCAGAATCTTCTTTCACCAGCTCGACTGCCTCTGAAGACTTCGAAAGTGCGTCAGACTTTGCCAGTTCCTGAGCAATTTCAGATTTTGTGTCTTCACCGGCTTCACCTAACACTGCTGGTTTTACGGGATTTTCAGAAGGTTCCGATTTAGTTTCCTGTTGCGCTTTTGGTTCTTTTTTGTCTGCTGCTTCATCTTGCTTAGCAGGAACTTGCTCTTTGTCTGGTTTTGGGGTCAGACCATCAGGAACTTCAGCCTCGGGTTTGGCAACTTCGGTTAACTCAGGTGGTGCAAAGGTCTGCCACGCGAAATAAGCTCCTCCGGCAGTGACTAATAGACCCAATACACCACCTGCTAGCATTAGTTTCCCGGTACGGGTGGCTGGAACAGAAACAGGACCAATTTTTATTCGATCTTCGTCTTCTTCGTCCTCTTCGTCTTTTTCGTCCTCTTCGTCTTCTTCGTCCTCTTCTTCCTCTTTGTCTTCTTCGTCCTCTTCGTCCTCTTCTTCCTCTTCGTCTTCTTCTTCCTCTTCCTCCTCTTCTTCTCCAGTTTCTTCAGTAGCGATTTGTTCACTGGCTTCTTGGTCAGCAAAAGCCTCCGCCGACATATCTTCTTCAATCATTTCTTCAGGAGGGGGCAGATCTGAGGGGTTATCTTCTGTCTCTTTGATTTCTTCGGTAGTCTCTTCGCTTGCTTCTGGCTCGGGTTCAGCTTTTTCAGTTTCAGCTTCAGGTGGCATATCTCCTACAATATCATCTACATTTTTTTCTGCTTCTGGTTCATTGGCTTCGACTTCTGGCGGAGACTCCGGTTCTTCTTCTTTAGTTTCTTCATCATCGTTCAGAATATCGTCAAGAAGTCCATCCAAGTCTTCTTCGGAATTAGTATCTTCCTCAGTATTTGACGTATCAGGTGTGGCTTTATCGTTAATAGCGTCTTCGGCCATAGTTTCATTATCCGATTCCTCCCCATCATTTAATTCTGATGGAGTTTCTTCGGTACCCTCTTCGTTTGAGGTTTGTGTATCATTGCTAATGATATCGTCGAGCATATTGTCGAGCTCCGGCTCTGATACGTCCCCGGCATCGCTTTCTGTGCCGGCTCCTATGTCTCCCCCGATCAGGTCGTCGAGCATATTGTCGAGCTCCGGCTCTGATACGTCCCCGGCATCGCTTTCTGTGCCGGCTCCTATGTCTCCCCCGATCAGGTCGTCGAGCATATTGTCGAGTTCAGGGCCTTCTTCATCATTGGTGGTTTGAGTTTCTTCATCCAGTAACTGATCCAGCATATCATCAAGATTATCTTCTGCCTGATCGTCGGATTCTTGTTGGCCCTCTAAGTTATCAGGAATAGAGGAATCTGAAGGGCCAACGGGACTGGTTTCGGGAGTCGCTAAAAAACTATGCTGACAGTGAACACAATTTACTTGTGTGCCCTCTGCGGTGAGATTGGGCAGATCAACATCAAAACTGGCTTGACAGCTAGGGCAGGATAAATTCATAACCTTATAAAAATCAAATAGTTAAAGACTATTATATTTTTTATTCCAAGAAAAGTAAACGCTTAAAACCTTTCCGGTTTTTCCCGTTAATCCATGAGGAAGCTAAATTGACAAGGCATAGCAACTTTATTATAATCAACTAAGAGCTGAAAGAGACCCGAAGGGTTAATGCCCATCTTATAAGGCTTTCCGGCCTTTTGCCATTTTCACTTCTTTTTCCTGTTAAAATATTTTACTTTCAAACGGCTCCAAGCCGATAAGTTAGATTATGACTTCACATAAAGCAAAACAGATTGTAATACCGCTATTTCTGGTTTTGGCGTTTACAGGGTTCTTTACGGGCAAAACTCCCCAATACGTTAGTGGATTATCACCTTTCTTTTCCGCAGTAAGCCAGGTGGAGGAAGGAGTATTCCATAGGGCAAAAGAAATGCGTGTTCAAAATGAGTTGGCCTACAACAATCGAATACGGGAAAAGATACGTTTGATCATATCTGATTATAACACAGGGCTGGATGAGACCAGTTCTGTTCAGATTCCTGAGTGGATTTTGGTTGAAAGCAGAAAATATGGTTATGATCCGCTTTTCCTCACTGCATTGATCATAACTGAGAGTTCCTTTTACAATTGGGCAAAGTCAAATCAGGGTGCGCATGGTTTGATGCAATTGAAACCGGCTACAGCCGTAGCGCTGGCATCTGAAACCCGATTAAAATGGAAAGGAACTCCCACACTGTATGATCCCAAAAAAAATATAGCTTTAGGGGCTTATTATCTGAACAAGATGGTGACCCGGTTTGGGGATCTAACTTTGGCTTTAGAAGCTTATAATCAGGGTCCGTCTCGATTGAGCCGATTTCTACGTAAAGGTTATCTCCCCAAAAATCGCTACTCCAGGAAAGTTCTTAAAAATTACAGAAAAATACGTTTCCAACCTATTTAGAGCGATTGTAAGCTAAGGATTCGCAGAAACGCTTTCAATCCGTCTTGATTTTTTGATTTCTATGGGTGTGTTTAAGGAATTTATATATCCGAGAGTTTTATCTTTGAGATCTTTTGGATTTGCAAAGTGCTTGCTCGTTTTACTTTTGTTGTGTTTACCCAATGCAGGGTGTACCAATAAGGAAGTTGAGAAAGCGTTTAGAGGCGACCTGCGCCCGGGGAAAGCCAATAAGGTTATAGGTGAATATTGCCAAAGTTGCCATATCCATAAAGACTTTGACCCACCTCTACATGTTTCACAAGTCAGGAACCTATATAAACGTACAGCTTTTAGAAGAGCGCGGGAATGCAGGTCCTGCCACTACATCGAAAAAAACTGGATGACTAATCAGCACGAACGCAAGACCCGTATGCCGGAAGATGCGAATCGGGGAAAGTTCAAGAAGTTTGAGAGAAAAGAGCTAAGCAGAAAACGCAGAGGTTGACTTCATTCCTGAGAAGATTCAAAAATTCCCTTTTTGAAAATCAGAATATTCCGATTAATATGTAGTCAGAGGATGATGCTTATTCAAAAGCATTGTTGAACCCCAACCATTTGTTTACCAAAGCCAAAGATGCCTGGTAAGAAAGTATGGGATCTTGAGGTGAAGCTTTTTTTTAAATTTGGGATTGTGCTGCTTTCGATGCTATGCATTCTGGTGTCTGAAGGTTTTGCTTTTTCAATTGGGGAACTTGATGTTAGAAGCCAGTTTGGTGAAAAATTTGATGGTACCTTTGAAATTGATTTAGATTTTGATGGGCCTTTGGAATTGGGACTGGGAAGCGTTGATGATTACTCCAAAATTGGGCTTGAAAGGCAGGATATTATTGATGAACTCATTCTGGACTCTGTCCTACGTGATGAAAAGTTAAAGGCCACTTTTCGTATACGTTCCAATAAGCCATTGTTTTTTCCATCATTAAATCTTTTAATTCGGGCATCACATAATGGCGGGACCCTGCTGGAAAACTTTCTGATTACTGTAGATTTTCAACAAAGCCTAGCTTTGAATGTCCGTGGTAAAAAAAAGAAGTCCCCACCCAAAGAAATTCTTCAAGGTAAGTCGGAGCCTGGCGTTAGTCAAGGAGCGCACCCTGCCGAGGAGCAGAACATTGCCGAGGGTACGATTATACTTGAAAAAAAACAAAAGCCAGCACCTGTTAAAGCTCAAGCCGCTAAACCCTATGATGAAAAGGCTTCCTCTGTCGAATCCCAGGATTTGGCGACAAATCCGATTGATCCAACTCCTATAAAGGATGGGGTGGTACATAGAAGGCGTCTTTCGGGAGTGACCTGGGCAAGTCCAAGATCTGTTCAAGAATTGAGGCTTAAACCAAAACCAACAAAAAATATTGAATTGGAAGCAAAGAAGAGTGTTGAAAAGAAAGAAAAAAAAGATTTTGTGCAAAAAAAATCGACCCCAAAAAAGGTGTATGTCTTACAAAAAGGGGAGGGGTTATTTTCATTTGTGAGAAAGCACAATTTGGGTAATTACCACCCGGCACAGATGGCTGTTGCTATCTGGATACGTAATATTGATAAATTCATATTTGGCAATATCCATGGTCTTCAGGCTGGAGTTAAACTGGATTTAACAAACCTGGAAGAATATGTTTCTGAGGTTGACCTTCAGACAGCAAGGAAAATTCTGAGAGACCAGGAAGTGGAGTGGAAGCTGACAAAAAGTGTAGATACTGTCAAAGAAGAACCTGCAACAGCTCAAATACCATTACCTTCTGAAAGAATTGAAAGCTTTGACGAACTATTTAAACAGGCCAATGGTTGGCAAACTACATGGAAAAGAATGGAGATAGAAAACCATCTTTCCTATTACAAGGTTTTGGAGGATGGGAACTCATTCATGAACAGCAAGAAAAGATTGTTGTCTCGATATCCAAAACCAAGGGTGGAAACATCTTCTAAATTTGTGGTTTTGAAAGAAGGGGTGCCAATAGTATTTTTTGATCAGGCTTTTTCTTCTGAAACATTGAAGAGTCGAGGTCTGAAAGAGCTAAAGTGGGATCATTCTGAGTCAGGCTGGAAAATAATTGGGGAAAAATTCCATGAATGGTCATCAGGTTCAGAGGGTCAGAATCTGGAAAGTGTTGCAGACGTTGGTGCAAAAAATAAACAAACACTTCCTCTTTCTTTTATTATTCATGTTTCGAGCCATTCCCAAAAATCTGCGGCTCTCTCTTTAACCAACCGTTTGAGGGAGAATGGATTTGATGCTCACTGGACTCCGGTCAGGGTATCGATGCAAACATTTATTTATCGAGTGTATATTGGGCGATTTGCGGATTGGAATCAGGCTCATAGAATGGTGCGCTTGTTAAGAAAAAAACCTTATGGTACTCATTCTACAGCGATTCCCTATCCATACACTATACAAGTTGGAGAAACGAATTCTTTGCCGGCAGCAAGGACTTTATTAGAATCATTACGAAAATCGGGATTTTCGGGTTTATTGCTGGTATCGGAGGATGAGTCGAAAAGGACTAATTTTCGAGTGGTGGTTGGGGCTTTCAAAAAAGCTGAAAATGCTTCATGGATGCTTCAACAGCTTAAGCTTAATGGTTTTGCGGGTGTATTGATGTCACCCTGAAGGTTTAGTTTGAATGAAAATTCAAAAAAAAACCGCTCACTAAAAAGTGAGCGGTTTTTAAATTGGGACGAAAAAGCTATAGGGAGTTTTTCAAAGTAGGAGCCGGTTTAAAGCCAACAGTTTTACTGGCCTTAATTTTAATTTCCTCACCTGTTTGAGGATTTCTACCTTTTCTTGCCTTACGGTTTCTAACCGTAAATGTTCCAAAGCTGGGATAGGCGAACCGTTTTTCTTTTTTGATCCCTTTAGAAATAGCTTCGAAGGTTGCATCAATCACATCCCCGGCCAATCTCTTGGTCAGATCATCGTCTTTACAACTTTTGATTACCGCATTGATTAATTCGTCTTTAGTCAAGATTCATCCCCTCCTCTCTAATCGTTATAAGGCTCGTGCATTATTATGAAACCTGCATCAAATGTCAAACAAAAAAATATAGGGCGACATCCTTTTTAGCCCTTTATTGGGGGCTGGATTCGACCTCTACATCTTTTATGTGATAAACTAAACTTGTCATAATAATGATATTTCGATTCAGCTTTTTCTATCAAGTTGACAGGAATGCGGGAATTTAATAAAGGTATGAAAAAGCATATTTATTTTTGCAGATAACCCATTCAATTTTAGAGGTTGAATATGGCTGTGCTGAAAGTTGCAAAATTGGGCAATCCGGTTTTAAGGCAGGTAGCCAAGCAAGTGGATTTAAAAGAGTTGGCTGACCAGCAAAGCGGTTTGCAGCAATTTATAGACGATATGATTGATACCATGCGCGAAGAGGGAGGAGTCGGGCTTGCTGCTCCACAGGTAAATCGTTCCCTTCAAATTGTAGTTCTGGAGTATGAAAATAATGATAGGTATCCTGGCGAATCTTCTATTCCTGTGACAGTTTTGGTCAACCCAGTACTATCTGATTACAGTGAGGAGGAGGCTTTAGGCTGGGAAAGTTGCTTGAGTCTCATAGACTTCAGGGGGTTGGTCCCCAGGTCAACATCGGTGACCCTCAATGCTTACGATAGGGACGGAAATAAGGTAGAGAAACGTGCGTCTGGTTTTGAAGCGGTGGTATTACAACATGAAATTGACCACCTGAACGGGAAGGTCTTTTTAGACCGTATGGAAGACCTCACTCAATTGTCTTATCAGGAAGAATTTGAAGAATTCTGGCTTAAAAAAGAATCTGCGATGTAACAGGAGAGAGGAAATTGGATAACTCTTTGGAAGAAGAGATATTGCATCTTTATCAGGAGCCGGGGATTGGTGCTTCGTATACCAATACCTATGGAGAGGAAAATATCCAGAAACTGGTTGGAAAGTATCGTACTCTCAAAGATGAGCGAATGAGAGAGATGTTGGCAATGGTCATCCGTTTTTCTCAGTCCAGTGATTTGGCCACCTGTTTTGTTTCTGTGGGTGTTCTGCATGCTTTGGGCAGGAATGAGGATGTGGAGAAGGCCTACCAATGGGCCGAAACTCAGGAGGATCGAGCCAGAATCATCAGTCACTTTGATATTGGCAAATCAGTCGCAGACTACTTCATTTCTGCCTGAGTTCTTTCCCCTGTAATGGGTGTCGGATTAAACCCGCTAGGATCAACCGGGTAAACGGTTCCAATACATTCGCCCTGCTTTAACTTGTTTTGCAGAAAAATAAGGAACCCTGACCATAAAACTCCAGGAATCATGATGAGCCCTGCCATCCACAGGGCTATCTGATTGACGTCCAGACTGAATTTGTCAATGGTGTAACCCACACCCCAGTTGCTGAATCCCATAACCAGGGTCAACAATGCAAGTTCAAAACTGAAAACCCTGCCCAGGTAGTTGTCTGGAACTGAAAGGTGTATCAAAGCTGAACTGAAAACCCATATTATGGAACCAAACAGAGTCGCAAAGCCCACCCCCAGAGAAAGCATCCAGAGGTTTTGGGAATGAGCAATAAAAATATATGAAGAAGCTTTCAGGAAAAACGCACCGGAAATGGCCCATTGCAGAACCGAGGAGCTTTCCCCAAAGATTCTTTTAATGAGTACCGGCCCCAGGGCCGCTCCTAATCCTCGAGCGGAATACAAAATACCAATTCCTAGTGACAGAGAACCTGATAGTACCTGACTGGCCATTAATGGAATCAATGTCATGATTCCTCCCGCTACAGCCAGACCGGCTTTCAATAAAGACAATACCAATACCATTGGTTCGGACCATAGGTAACGTAACGAATCAACGAACTCCTGATAACCGGTTTGTTTTTGTGGATCTCTTTTAGCTGGTTTATCTTCAGGAGGTATTTTTGAAATAAACCAGGCAGAAAGCAAAAATGTGCTTGCGTCCAGTATAAAGGCTGTGCGAATGTCGAATAAATGGACGACTACGCCTCCCAGTGCGGCACCAAAGGCCAGCATGACCGACCAGGTTGAACCACTTAAAGCATTTGCTGTGACCAGGTCTTTTTTGGGAACGAGTGAAGGGATGATTGCGCTGCGGGCGGGCTCAAAAAATCCAGCTAATGAAATCTCTACGATGACCAAAGCATAAACAAGCCATAAAGCGTCCTGGTCTTCCACCAATAGAAAGCCCAGCACAACAAAGCAACGTAACAGGTCACTGATGATCATTACTTTTTTGCGACTTATCCTGTCAACGATTACCCCTGCAATGGGACTGACTAAAACAATAGGAAGAAGCTTGGCCATCATTGCTCCTGCCATAGCCATACCAGAGTTGCTGAGTTTAAGGATTAGGGCATAAATGGCAATGCTGTTTAGCCAATCGCCTAATTCAGACACTACCTGTCCATACCACAGGTTGCGGAAAGGAGGATTTTGCCGTAACAAGCGGAAATAACCGACTGTATTTTTGCTTTGCATGCTATTTACCGCATTAAGACCAAATTAAGACCAATTCAAGTGATGCGAAATCCATACTAAAGACCCTTGTCATAATCTGCAACTGGAATTCGTTTACCTGGTCTGGTATCTTTAAAGCTATTAAAAATAAGATTCTTTATGAAGGTGCATCATGGAAGTAGAACCAATTTTAGAGGAAATAGATGATAAGACTGAGAAATGGATTCGACGAATCTCTCTTTGGGTTTCTCTGATTCTGACCACTGTTCTGGTATTTTGGTATTATCAGGAAAACCCACCGGATTCTCCGGAAGTGATAAAGATGAGAATGTTTTTCAAGGCAAATAACAGGGTTGTGGGTAAGTTTTTGAATTTGGACAGAAATGAACAAATTGCGTTTGCTTTTAAAAACAAACACCCTTTTTATAATCGCTATATAAAGTCCTCTACTGTAGAGCAGGAAAAGATTCGCTCTCTATTCCATATATCAACGGACTTCACCCCTAATCAATATTGGTTCAACCTGTTCTTCATGTGGGTGATGTGTTTCACTACTTTCTGGTTTATTGGTTTAATGGTTGAGGCCTGTATAGTGATTATGAGGCGAAACTCAGAAGCACGAATAAAGAAATATAAACTGGAACAAGAGAACGAACAACGGTTATCCTCAGGTGAAAAAGAATCTGAAGAAAATTAAGGTTGGCATACTTCTTTTTCATGTGTTTCATTAGAATTAAGCCAAATCAGAAAATATTGTATTTGTAGAAAGCCAAAGTTATGGATGCCAATCAAATCCGGTTTGCGGTATTTGTATCAATTTTTTTATTGATGCTGGGTCTGGAGTCGGTCATTCAAAGACATCCCACTGTTGACTCCAAAAATAGAAGGCTGACAATTAATTTGGCCCTTACGGGTATCGATATTTTGGTTGTGCGTATTTTTCTGGGTGCTGCGGCATTGGGTGCATCCCAATTTGCCGAGGAAAAAGGGTGGGGAGCGTTTAACTACCTGGAATTGCCTTCTGGCCTGGAGGCTGTGATTTGCATTATTATCTTGGACTTAATGATTTATGTCCAGCATGTTTTATCACATGTTCTCCCTTTGTTTTGGCGCTTCCATATCGTTCATCACTCTGACCTTGACCTTGATGTTTCATCGGGGCTCCGTTTTCATCCCATGGAAATATTGGTATCCATGATTTATAAAATTGGCCTGGTTTTTTCATTGGGGCCCTCACCGCTAACGGTTTTGATATTTGAGGCTATTCTCAATAGTATGGCATTATTTTCTCACTCAAATATTGCTTTGCCTCAGAGACTTGACCGATTGCTCAGATTTGTGATTGTAACTCCTGACATGCACCGCATTCACCATTCGGTGGAGAAATATGAAACAAATTCCAATTTTGGTTTTAATCTGTCTATCTGGGATCGGTTTTTGGGAACTTATCTGCAAGATGCACAGAAACCACAGCCTCGAATTATTATTGGCGTGAATGCGTTTCGCACCAGTGAGGAAGTTTCTTTAAAAAACTTATTGATGATGCCATTCAGGGAAATCCCAGAAAGTTATTCGCTATTCCCTGATAAAAATAGGAATAGGTTATGACTGCAAGGTTGACGAAAATTATCGCAACGTTAGGCCCGGCCAGCGGCAGTAAAGCAGTTATTAAAAGCTTGGTGGCTAAAGGGGTGAATATATTCAGGCTCAACCTTTCCCATGGGGAACATGAAACTGTTCGACAATGGATACACTGGATTCGAGAAGTGGAAAATGAGCGTCACACTTATACAGGTATACTCCTTGATCTTCAGGGGCCCAAAATCCGTATCGGAAAACTTGACAAGGGTTCGGTAAAGTTAAAACGCGGTCAGAGGGTTGTATTCACCACAGAAAAAAAATTAGAGGACTCTTCTCACATACATGTTCAATATTCGAGTTTTCATAAAGAAGTTGATGTTGGCAATCGTATTTATCTGGATGATGGGAAATTAAGTGGAGTGGTAAAAGCTGTATCTGGCCAACGCGTAGAAGTTGAAGTTATGGTCGGAGGAATCTTGTCTGACAATAAAGGATTAAACCTTCCGGACGCTCTCCTCAGTGCAGATCCTATTACGGCAAAGGATAAAGCCGATTTGAAGTTTGGCCTTCAGGAAGGTGTGGATATGGTGGCACTGTCTTTCACCGGTTCGGCAAAAGACGTAAGGAGGTTGCGCTCACTGATTAAGAAAGAAGGGGGAAAAGGGGTAGAGGTCATCGCGAAAATTGAACGCAAACAGGCGGTGGAAAACCTGGAAGAAATTGTTCAGGCCGCTGACGGAACTATGGTCGCCCGTGGAGATTTGGGGATCGAGATTCCTCTCACTGAAGTTCCTGTGGTCCAACAGAAAATCTTGCGGCAGGGTGCAAAACATGCCAAGCCGGTGATTGTTGCAACTCAGATGCTGGAGTCAATGATTGAAAATCCACGCCCAACTCGTGCTGAGGTTTCGGATGTGGCCGGTGCGGTAAAGGATTGTGCTGACGCGATAATGCTATCTGGAGAAACTGCGGTTGGCAGGCATGCTACGGCCGCGGTGGAAGTGATGGTTGAGGCTGCTTTGACCACTGAATCCTATATGGCAAGCACACGATCCATAGAGCCCTGGAACCGTTTTTTTCAGGGGGACCCCGGAATCAATGAAGGTATCACATACTCTGCTAACAGGATGGTGGAGTTGCTGCATGCCAGGGCGATGGTGGTGTTTACAGTCAGCGGAGGAACAGCTAAAATGGTGGCTTGTCCCAAGCCGATGGTGCCGATTTTTACGTTCACTTCAAGCGTTCAAAGGGCGCGTCTTCTGAACCTGGTTCGGGGTGCTGTCCCCTTTGTGGTCGAAGAGGACAGGCATTTGCTGCTTCATATGGATCAAATGATCCCCATGCTGAAAAATAAAAGGCTGGTGAAAAAAGGAGATAGAGTGGTGATCACCACAGGAATTCCTGTAGGCATTCCTAATTGGACGAATGTAATTCGGGTGGAAGAGGTAGGGTGAACGGGAAAGCGGGTCAAACCAACCATAATTTTTCCTGAAAATTTATGTCTCCACGATATTATTTAACCACCGCAATTCTGGTTGCAGTGCTTACACTGGCGATAAGTTGGTGGAAGCAAAAACAAACCGGACGGGAAATTTTTTTTGTTATGGTCAAAGTTATTGCGGCTTTGGCGATAATTGTTGGGGGAGTCCTGGCAATAGCCCAACTCCTCTCTTTTTTGGGTATCGCCCAATCTGGATTTTTCTTATGAGTACTCAGACTACAGATTTCTCAGGCTCCATGCTCTTTATACTGGTGCTTTCGTTTTTAACCATTTCTTATTTCATGGGTATGATGATCCACGCTGCACTGATGTATGAGGACAAACGAAACATCAGAAAAGACAGCCTCCTCGGGTGGGTTTTAAGTATGGTCGCTGGAACAGGTATTACAGGATGGATGTTCTACTATGGGTACTACATGAATTTTTTAAGGTGATCAACTTTCCTAAAGAGACAGCAGGTCGACCAGTCTCTGGCAGTCATTTTTATATCCCAGAATTTCCTCACTCTCATCCTCAGTCAAATCATCGGTCAGGTTTTCCTCAATCAATTCAATTGCGTCATTAAGTCCACCCGCAACAATATCGAGTTCGGTTTCGCTCAAGGCATAAATGGAACCGCTTTGTTTGAGCTTGTCAAATACCCTGGAATATTTGGCTTTAAAATCTATGAGCCCGTTCTTCTTTTCAGGAGAAATATCCTGCTTGAGTTCTGTGTTCATGTCCGAGATCGAATCGTTCAGGGCCATTTTAATGGTTTCAATATCTTTGTCTGTTATAGATGCGAGTGATTTCATGCTTTTCTGTTTCCAAAATTAAGGTTGTCCATTGGTTCGATCTCTCAAACAGATTTTGGCCAAAATGGAGTTGGTGATGTTTTACCACAAGTTTGGCTTGTGCCGCATGAAAAATTCAAGCGAGAGTTAGATTTACGAATAAATCACCTGAAAGACAGGACCGGCTCATGCGGGGGAAAACCCCGTATAAGCCGGCAGATGATTTTTACAGCCTGAAAACTCAAGACTCAACTTTGATCTCAATTTTCTTTGGTTTTACCTGCTCCTTTTTGGGTAAAGTGACCTTCAGGATTCCCTGCTCCATTTTAGCCTCGACCTTCTCTGAATCAACCTGGTCGCTGAGCCTGAAACTCCTGCTAAAACTTTGTTTGCTGAATTCGCGGATGCGGTAATCATTTTTATCGCTTTCCGAACTATTCTCCCTGTGCCCTTTCAGGGTCAGAATGCCGTCATGAAACTCGACTGAAACGTCTTTTTCTGTCATTCCCGGGGTTTCTGCCTCCAGATGAAACGCTTCGTCTTTTTCAATCACATTGACTCTGGGCATAATGGATGAATGATCACCGGTTACTTTTGGAAAACCAAAATACCGGTCGGTATCGAAAAACCTGTCTAAAACATGTTCTGGGTTAAAAGTTACGAGATTCATGATTTGCTCCTTCTGTGAGAGGTTGATGATGTATTTATCATTTCTCTCGGCCGAGAGGATGTTCCTTATCCTGCTCTATAAATAAAATCGATTGTGGATGTTGTCAAGCTGGAGGGGAAAAATAGAAATATGAAAATGAGCTTATTTGCGGTGGGTCAGTTTCTGAAAAGGGCAAGCCCCAGGGTTAAGGCAGAATAAATCACGCAAAAGACACAGGCGAAATAGGGCTTTTTATAAATGTAGGAGAACTTTCTCATAAGGTCATTATTTTTTGTCTAATAAGCCCTTAGGGAATTAATACTCTTTTAGCTACTCTGCCCGAAGGAACTTGATCTGGTCCAGCCCGCAGGCTGGTGGGCCCAACAGGATTCGAACCTGTGACCTACCGGTTATGAGCCGGGGGCTCTACCAACTGAGCTATAGGCCCACACAATCAGCTTTCAATAAAACTTCGTAACTTCTTACTTCTACTTGGATGTCGCAATTTGCGCAGGGCTTTTGCCTCAATTTGTCGGATACGCTCGCGGGTGACCGCAAAATCCTGCC
>WAHY01000025.1:17656-23927 GCA_009873635.1 Nitrospinota bacterium | reverse complement strand
CCACCGTTTTATCAAATGAGAGTTTTTCTTGTTTTTGTGAATAAGAATCTGATTTTGACTGAGTAAAGGTTGCTAAACCCATCAAACCCTGTAGCTCTTCTATTGTAGCCGTTGCAACTTTACTCGCTCGATATCCTGATTCAAGGGCACTTGCTATCGCTTTTAAGCGAGGAACTTCTTCTTTTGGATATCTTCTGTGTCCAGAAGGAAGACGCTGAGAATGTGGTGCTCCGTATCTTTTTTCCCACACTCTCAGCGTATGAACTCCTATTCCGGTCATTTCTGAAAGCTCGCCGATTGAAAGGTAGCCTTGTAGCGTATTAATCGATTTCATTATTTTTCTTTCGGTTAGCTATTATTAACAATGAATGCTTATTCTAGAGTCGTTGCTAGTATTTTTAATCACAGAAACATCGTCAATATCTACAGTATTCCCTAACTGTTTCAAAAAAGATATTTTTTCAATTAGGTTGTACCCACGCTTATCCCAAGGGCTAATGGAATCTGAAACTTTTCCATCTTTACCAATGGTTATTTCGATTAAAGCAAAGTCTTTGTCTATATTTTCAACCACAAAGTCCTTGCTACAACTTGACATCCACCCCGGCTCAAGGACGGTTTGATGCATAGGAGTATAACTTCTGGTCTTTGAAGAAGGGTAATCTGCTCCAGCAAAAACTGATGCTATCATCCCCATGCAGATATAAATAGCCACAATAAGTCCAATCCCAATAACTCTCTTCATGATTATATCTCCTTGGTTAATTATTTGATATATAAAAAGAAAACAATAAAAACAAAATACCGAATGATAAGTAGGAAAAGTAAGGCAAAATCAATAATAAGAATATTGTTATACCGTCTAACTTTGAATACTTATGATGTGCTATAGCTTGTTGGGTATTCATAACTTTCACTTAGTTTTAATTTTTTATAAATTTTCATTATCATGAATAACCATGGCTATGTCTTGGAGTCCCGTATGGTTGATGACTTTGATTCCAGAAGAAGCCTTTTCAATCATGAATTGATGCCCTTTAATCGTAGTATGAAGAGTATTTCCAGGTTTAATGTCATATTCTTTTAAAATTGATTGTTCAAATGAATTAAGACCAATAAAAGCATTTTTATCATCTCTAGTCATTGCTCTAAAAATCTTATCTTGTGTTACCAGGCTAAAAGTCCATTCATATGGAAGATATGAATGATTATGGCCAACATGAGACTTTTGGTTAACGCTTGCAGTGGAAATAATATTAGTTTGTTTTATTGGAACTTGATCTGTATAAGCAACTTTACTAGCTCGACTTGCTTTAACGATTTTCATACCCGCAGAAGTTCTTTTTACCAAAAAGTTGATTCCACTCATTTCAGTATTAAACTTGTTCCCAACCTTGATGTCATAATGTTGCAGCTTATTCTGTTCTAAATGACTTAGGCCAATCATAGAGGTCGGGTTAGAAGAATTAAGTCTCTTATTAATTTTGGCTTTTAGGTTTTTAGATAATGCCCACTTATAGGAAACAGTGGAATGATCGTGAGCTGAGTGTGCCATTGCATTGGAAGCAACAAAAGTCGCCATCGTTGTAGCTGCAAATAATGCCAAAAACCTTTTTTTCGTTTTCATCTTTATATCTCCTTTTTAAAATATAGATTATTGTATAAATAAAAAATGATAATAATCATTAAATATAGACATAAATCCATATTTTGTCAAGAAAAATAGAAAAATTATCTATAAATATATCTAGTTATTAGTTTAAATAATTGATAGTTAATTAGTTATAATTGATCTGTGTATTTATATAAATAAGATATTAAGCATAAAATAGTAGAAATTTAGGGATGGAAACAGTGGATATCTAGAACTATTTCTAAATATTTTGTTTTTGCCGATCAGGTAACCACTAAAAAAACTATAAAAAGTCTCTAAATTTGAAAGTTAATTAAAAAGACATACAAACCCCCATGGGAGTAAATAAATGTCTCAGAATCCAGAAAATAACAGAAATTCTATTGGAAGATTTGTCCAAGGATCATCTGGCAACCCAAATGGTCGGCCAGTGGGATCAAAGAACAAGTTCACTACTCTCAAATCAGCATTCATAAAAGCCTTTGAGGAGATAGGTGGAGTGGACAAGCAATGGTAGACGGGTCATTAAGCCCAGGGGTCAAATGATGAAAAGTGCCAATAAACCCCATGTTCCCACTTGGGTGAAGGGACTTTTCTACGCAAATAAGTCACCACGATGTGGAGCAAAACCAGGAAGAAATCATCCTGCCTAGGTCCTGCGATGCCAAATGGGAGATACCGCCTACATGGAGGTAAAAGTACTGATCCTAAGACAAAGGAAGGTCTGGAACGGAGCAGAAAAACAAACTGGAAACATGGAAGGCGTTCTGCTGAAGCGATTCGGCAAAGAAAGAGATCCATGGAAGTAAGAAGAAACCTGAAAAAACTGATTAGCCTTGTTGATTAGTGAAACCTAGTTTTTGTTTATTTAATGATGAGTTTTAGCCAACCCAGATTCGTTCGCCAAAAAGATGCCCCGAGATTTTTTGGAGTTACCAGGCAAACCTTTGACAAGATCATAAGGCCCTATTTCACAGAGATATGGCTTGGTTCTTCAGCCCAGGCTGGCATTGTCTACGATATATATGATCTTAACGCCCGTGCTGATATAATAAAGGAACGCAACGGGCGTCCCGCAAGGAAAGGAGATGAAGCTATATTATGGGACGCAAATCGAGAAACTCCGGTCTTAAACTCAGCAAAAGACCGGGTTCTTCCAGCTGGTATATCGAAGGCACCATCCACGGAAGACGAGTTAGACAAAGTACTGGCACAGATGATGAAAAAGCAGCGGAACTGATCCGGGCAAACTTTGTTAAACAGGTGACCGATCAGGTTATCTAAGGAAAGGTTCCAGAGTATGACTTTAATACTTTGGCCGCAAAACATCTTAAGGAAAACCCTAAGAAGACAATCGCAGATGATTGTTTTCATATCAAGAAGCTCAAAAAGTATATCGGCAAACTCAATATGAGTAATATTTATCGAGGATACGATGAATATGGTGATCCAACACCACTTGAGCAATTTATACTTGATAAAGCTAAACGCGGTCTTTCTGCCGGTACCGTCAACCACGCATTAACGGTTATTAATACTATCGGAAATGCGGCTTCTAAAAAATGGCGAGGCCCTGGGGGCAAACCACTGCTTATGCAATGGGCTTCTGTCCCCAAGATCAATCATAAGGAAGCCAGAGCACTGGGGCTAAAGCCAAGGAAAAAAAACCCATGTGTTGACCTGGGGTGAACAGATTGTATTATTTAATGAGTTTCCTCCTCACCTTAGAAAAATGGCAGAATTTGCTAATAATACGGGGTGTCGCAAAGGGGAAGTCACTTTTCTTAAATGGGAATGGCTTTATACGGATCCAGAGACTGGCATCCATTACTTTGTCATACCAGGAGAAGGGCACAAAAACGGTGAAGATAGGATTGTAGTGTTAAACGATATTGCCTTAACAGTAGTCGAACAATGTCGAGGTGAGCATCCTACTTATGTTTTTACGTATAAAGGAAAACCTGTGGGAAACATCTATAACACCGCATTTAAGAGAGCACGAAAACGCGCCTCAAAGATTTATCCTAATATCGCCAAGTCGCATGTTCATTCTTGGAAACATACGGTAGGAACGAGACTTCGCAATCAGGCTTTGTGTCCTGAAGAAGATAGAAAAGATTTAATGGGACACAAATCAGGAAGGTCGATGACGGAACATTATTCTGTTCCAGAGTTGACCAGGATGCATGATTATGTCTCGAAGATCACGCATCCACCGGCCAAAAGAATGACACTTGTTAAAAATGGCTGAAGACGTTAATTGACACAAAGTTGACACAGTCAAAGAAAAAGGGGCTACAGCAAACGCCATAACCCCTTATAAACAAAAGTGGAGCTGAGGGGGATCGAACCCCTGACCTCTTGAATGCCATTCAAGCGCGCTCCCAGCTGCGCCACAGCCCCATTTATTTATTTTATCCCCTCTAAAACAACCGTTTGATATTAACGATTATCCCACAACTGTCAAGTGCAAAACCACTCCACTTTGACCTTCTATTGCCTTCCATGGCATTCTCTATATAATATACTCAGCGTTTTCAGACCAAGACACCACCTTTTTGCCGAAATCACTGTGCTTAAAAACTTCAAACGCAGATTCCGAAACGTATTTATCACCGGTTTGCTGATCACCCTCCCGATCGCGCTAACTTGGATCATCCTGCGATTTCTACTCCGAAACCTTGATGCCATGTCACCGGTGTTCACCCGTTTACTCATCGAGATAGGCGCCCCTATTCCAGAAGGCTACCGAATTCCCTTCCTGGGAGTCGTGATGACCCTGCTGATCGTTCTATTAGTGGGCTGGCTGACCACAGGTTTTTTTGGAAAGAAAATTGTTGATCTTGGTGAATACATTGTCGATAAAATCCCATTTGTCCGAAAAATCTATACAGGTTCCAAGCAGGTGGTCGTTTCCATAGCCCAGGCCGACACATCTACTTTTCGCAAGGTTGTTCTGCTGGAATTTCCGCGCCGTGGTCTCCTGGCAATAGGTTTCGTGACTGGCGAGACACGTGGAGAGGTACAAAGTCTCACCCAGGAAAATATGCTCAACGTATTTGTGCCCACCATGCCCAACCCGACATCAGGGTTCCTGGTTTTTTCTCCTCCTGAGGAACTCACAGAAATTTCGATGACCATTGAGGAAGGCATAAAATATGTTGTGTCGGGTGGTATCGTCACTCCACCGGGACTCAAAATTGTTGAAGCCAAAGGACTGAAGCTTGAACAACCCTCCTGATCTTGACATCCTCTATCTCGACAACCACTTGATAGCTGTCAACAAACCTGCCGGAGCGCTCACCCAGTCTGATGATTCCGGAGAAGTTTCCCTAATGGACAAAATTAAAGACTGGATCAAGATAGAGTATAAAAAACCCGGAAATGTGTTTTTAGGTTTGGTCCACAGGCTTGACCGTCCTGTTTCCGGAGTGGTGATATTCGGTCGCACATCCAAAGGCGCGTCAAGGTTATCTGAACAATTCCGTAAAAAAACCACGCAAAAGATTTATCAGGCACGGGTAGAAGGAACACCAGGCCCCCAACAAGCCATCCTGAAACATTATTTAAAAAAAGAGAAGTCGCTCAAGACAACTGTTTTCCCTCGTCCCGCACCCGAGGCTAAAGAAGCCCGGTTGGATTACAAAGTATTAGAGACTTCGGCCAATACCAGCCTGCTTGATATTCAACTGCATACAGGGAGGTTCCATCAAATCCGCGCACAACTCTCCTTCATAGGGCACCCAATCGTAGGCGACAAAAAGTATGGTGCAAAAACTGAATTACCTCATGGAAGAATTGCCTTGCATGCAAGGAGCATCGTCTTCAATCACCCTACAAGCAAAGAAGAAATTACCATCAACTGTCCACTACCTCAGGACTGGCCGACTAGTTAGAGGAGACAGGCGCTTCAAGCGATTCTTTAACGAGGTCTTCTTTTCGGGTATGGAATCCCATATCTGCCAATAAGGATATAAGTACTGGCACAAGAAACAAGGTGAATAAAGTGGAAATCCCCAACCCCCCTATCAGTGCTGTGCCCATACCTCGATA
The DNA here is from genome assembly GCA_009873635.1 of Nitrospinota bacterium. Taxonomy (NCBI): domain Bacteria; kingdom Pseudomonadati; phylum Nitrospinota; species Nitrospinota bacterium. Next base: position 18,241 of record WAHY01000025.1, on the reverse strand, counting down.
AAGTTCAGTTCCGGCACCTTCTCCAAATGCCAGAGGAATCATTCCAAACACACTTGAGATAACGGTCATCATAATCGGTCTCAACCTGGTTTGACAGGAAACCAGAAGAGCCTCTCGCTCCTCCATGCCTGACTTTATATTATTGAGCATTTGATGGACGATAAGAATCGCGTTATTAACAACGATGCCAGCCAAAATGACAATTCCCAACTGAGTCAGAATATCAAAGGTAATCCAATTCCAGTCAGCGGCCATGGCCTCGGCATTCGGTATTTTCCATTCTTTGAGAATTTCAAGAATATTTCCACGCTGATACAGGTTGTTCCAGGTGATTCCAAGGAACGAGCCGGAAACAGCCAGTGCCACAGTCAGCATAACTATAAATGGCCTGAGAAATGATGAGAACAAAGCCACTAGAAGCAAATAGATAAATCCCAGGGCGTAAGCAAAACTGTTCATCAAAGATTTTTCAGTAGAGGCCAGTTCATCAGCAGAGCCACCAATACGCAGTCCATATTCCTGACCGAGGTCATTTCTCGCTCCCACCAATACTTCCTTTTCAACCTTGTCGATGACTAACTGCAT
>WAHY01000025.1:0-17558 GCA_009873635.1 Nitrospinota bacterium | reverse complement strand
AATCAAAGATTTTTCAGTAGAGGCCAGTTCATCAGCAGAGCCACCAATACGCAGTCCATATTCCTGACCGAGGTCATTTCTCGCTCCCACCAATACTTCCTTTTCAACCTTGTCGATGACTAACTGCATGGCTACATCTTTTTTTACCTGCACGGTGAGTTTAATAGCGCGGTCAGTTCCAATATGGTCTATACGCGCTGGCCCCGATTCTATTTCCACATCAACCAGGTGACCGAGGTGGGTCATCAACCCTTCGTCAGTCCATATAGGGAGAGAACGGTAATCATCCAAACTCAGCTTGTTGCCGTCTTTCTTCTGCACCAGCACAAAGTCAATGGGCTCACCCTGGTCGTTGAACTCTCCCAGATATTTGCCGGCATTGAGCGACTCGATAACATCTCCAATCTCCTGCATACCCATATCGAGCCGGGCCGCATCTTCACGTCGGGGAATGAACCTTAACTCCGGGTTACCAAACTTGAACTCAGGCCTTACCGAGTGGACACCTGGAATAGAGGAAATCTGTCCAATCAAGTTGAGCGCGTTACCTTTAAGCTTCAACATATCCGGCCCTGTGATTTCTACTTCGAAAGTTTTGTTCGCTGATCTGAAAATGGGTCTCTGCACCGCAAAGGCAAAACGGTAACCGGGAATCTTAAAAATTTCACTCCCCATCTCCCTGGATTTGACTGCCATTTTGACTTCACCACGCTGGCCCTGTGCCAACTCTTTTTCAATGATGGCGCCACCACCATTAAATCTTTGTGAAAATACCAGAAAGTTTCGATTAACATCTTCCATGGCAACAATCTTTTTTTCGTAATCCGCCATGTAACGCATATTGGTTTCAGCTGGTGTACCCGCAACCGGTTCGATGAGCATAAAAACCATATTATTATTTCCATACGGCAAATAATCTTTTGCCGGCAGTGTTTGCCCGCTAAACCACAACATCCAACCCACACCAATAATAACCAGGATTCTGAAGCCAATACTGAACGGAGAATGATGGAGTATCCATTCCATTATCCTGGAATAACCATCGCTTATTTTTACTCCCAAAAAGAGAACCGGCTTGAATAGAGTTCGATGAAAAAATCCCGGCTGGTATTCCTCACCCGGTTTAAGCCGGATCAACAATGTGGTCAAAGTAGGGATGACTGTGATGGATACCAGCAAGGACAAAGCAATACTGGCACTAATTGTAATCGCGATGTCGCGGAACATCTGCCCCGCCTCTTCCTGAATGAACACAATGGGAATAAAAACCGCCAGTGTCGTCAGGGTGGAGGCCAGTACCGCACCCCAAACTTCTGAAGCTCCGTCATAAGCAGCTTTGAGAACCCCTTTTCTCATTGTGAGGTGTCGGTAAATATTTTCCAAAACCACAATCGAGTTATCCACCACCATGCCAACCGCAAAAGCCATACCCGCAAGTGAAATGATATTTATGCTACGTCCCAGGACTTTGAGAATGATGAATACAGATACAAGACTCACTGGAATGCTGATCGCTACAATTAACAATGAACGGCCAGACCCCAGAAACAACAGTAGAACCGCAACAGCCAGAACAGCCCCAAAACCCAGGTTCGACTTTACCAGCCGCATGGCCTCGTCAATATAATCCACATCCTGATATACAATTTTTAATCTGATAGGAATGCCACGGTTCCTCAATTCCTTATTCAGTTCTTCGACTTTTTCTGCGGTCAGGTTACAAGTTTCCACTACGTTTGCGCCAGCTTTACGAATCACACCAAAAGCGTTGGACAAGCTTCCACTGATGCGGACCAGAGAAGAAGTCCGCTGATAACCATCCCAAACCGTAGCAAAATCTTTCACTTTAATGGTTTTATCGCCATCGCGCTTGATAACTGTATTAAGGATGTCCTCCGGGTTGAGAAATTCTCCCAACGCACGAACAGTGTAGGCCCGATCCTTTTCATCGTGGAACCCGGCACGAGTGTTCTGGTTTTCTTCTGACAACACATCTATCACGTCTTTATAAGTCACATGCAAACGCGCCATACTGTACGGATCAAACTCAACCCGCATTTCACGGTCTTCCCCCCCAAAGTGCCAGACATCGGCAATTCCTTTCACACGCCTCAGGTTGGGGACAATAATATCCTCACCAATCTTGTACATATAGTTCTGGTTAAGATCGGGCATCTTTTCATTAGGCTTGTCAAAAACGATCCACATGATAGGACTGGAGTTATCACTGGAAATGGATTTCAATGTTGGCTTGTCAGAATTTATCGGCAGGTCTTTAACCTGTTGAAGCTTATTGTTTACGTCCAGAACAGCCAGGTTTTTATCAATACCCCAATCAAACTCCAGGTTGATGGTGCTCAATCCATGCTGGCTGGTGGAAGTCATCTTTTTCACACCTTCCACCGATTCAAGCTGTTCTTCCAACCGGCGTGTGATATTTCGTTCTACCTCATCTGGAGAAAGTCCAAGATATTCTGTCTTGACCTCGATTTCAGGTTTATCAACAGTAGGTGCCAACTGCCTTGGCAGAGTTTGGAAGCAAAGAATACCCACCACAGCAGCCATCATAATGACCACTGTTACTGTGTGGTAGTTCCGGATTGACTGATCAATGAGTTTCATCAGACCTCCGGCTTTTCGTTTGCGTTTTTTCTTTGCCTTTTACTGCTGGTTTCAAAGTAGCTTTCTGCTTCTTATTGGTCACAATCACTTTCGCTCCGGGGAAGACCGCACCTGAGCCAACCATGATCAGATCTTCATTCAAGCCCAGCTTGTGTGTAAAATCTTCAATCTCAACAAAACCATTTCGTTCACTGAAAGTTTTAACGGGAACCAGCTGGGCATGCCCGTCTTTAACAATATAGACAACCGTCTCATTATCCCCAACAACAAGAGAAACTTCCGGCACATGCAATACTTTTTTACGAACACCAAAGTTTAAAGTACCTTCCAATGTCAAACCCGGATATAAAGCAGGATCGGGGTCGGGCAAATCGATTTGTATCCTGATATTTCCAGAGAAAATGCTGGCATCAGGAATTACCCGAATACGCCTTGATAAATTTCTGCCGTATTTAAATTTCAAGTTCAATTCCCTGGCTAGAAACTTTGCTCCCTTAAGCTTTTTCAGTTTTTTTCTGTAGCCCTGAGGTATTTCAAGAGATGCCTTAAGCCTGGAGGAGCTGATCATACTGGCAATCGGTGAACCCTCCTCTGCGAAAGATCCTAAATCAATTTCCTTGGTTGTGACGACCCCGTCAAAAGGAGCCACGACATTTACTTTAGAAAGGTTTAATTCTGCCGCAGCAACCTGTTTTATGAGGGTCTTCATATCAGACTCCAGTTTTTCAATATCTTCACTGCGGCCTTTCATACCAGCTTCCAAATCCGCTTTACTGGCTTTCAAAAACTCTTCTGCCTGACGCACCTTGTCTGAAGCAATATCAAGATCCGACTGGGGCTTGACCTTTTGATCCGCCAGTTTTTGGATACGATCTAATTCTATTTGAGCCAGGCTCAAAGCACTTTCGGCGGCTCGCATTTCGGCTTCCAGCCTTTTCTTTTCTTCCGGACGTAATCCGCCTAAAGCTTTCTCATACTCTTTTTGCATGGAAACGAGATCGGCTTGTAACCTCTCAAGCGTCAATTCATATTCTCTGGGGTCGATCTGTGCCAGCAAGTCACCGGCTTTCATCTTCATGCCTCTTTCAATGGGTATCTTTATAATTTTTCCACGGACTTCAGGGGTAACATCTACCCTCTTTTCTGATTCGATGTTGCCCATAACATGTACTTCGTCTGCAACATTTATGTAAGAGACTTTACCCACCTGGACAGGTAGAGAAAATTCTTTCTTTGTTTCCTGTTGTGGCACCTCTTCTGAAGAAGAACAAGAAACCAGAAAAATCAGGAAGAAAGCAAAAAAAGGCTGTTGTAATCTGTAAAACAAAATTCTGATATAATCCCCCTCCAGCGGGGTTTTCACTTAGACTTTAAAAAGTATTTTTAGTTTCAGACAAAAATTTTCAAACACGTTTATGGACCATTCACTATCGCAAAATTATCCCCAGTTTGATTATCAATTACTCGATACTGGAGAATTCCAGAAGCTTGAACAATTCGGTCCACACCGTTTTATTCGTCCTGCCCCCCAGGCCATATGGCCTAAATCCCTTTCTCCGGCCGAGTGGAAAAAAGCAGAAGGAGAATACAAATATTTCAAGGGCAAGGACACAGGAGGTGAATGGAAATTTTATACAAAACTCCCTGAAAATGGGTGGACCATTCAGTTCCATGACCTTGTCTTTAAAGTCCAACCCACAGGATTTGGGCACATCGGGCTTTTCCCCGAACAGGCCCTCAATTGGCTGTGGATCATGGACCAGCTTAAACTGCTTAACGGCAAAGTAATACAAGCACTTAACGTTTTTGGCTATACCGGTGCCAGCACCCTTGCGGCAGCTTCAGCGGGGGCCCATGTCACCCATTTAGACGCCTCCAAGGCCTCTGTCACCTGGGCCAGGCGAAATTTGGAACTTTCAGGGCTTGGTGACTGTCCGGTACGCTGGATCGTCGACGACGCAATGAAATATATGCAGAGAGAACACCGGCGAGGCAGAAAATACGATGCCATCATCATGGATCCGCCATCTTTTGGCAGAGGTCCAAAAGGAGAGGTCTGGAAAATCGAAAATATGCTGTCCAATTTCATGGAGGCTTGCCAGAATATTCTCAGCGATTCTCCAGCATTTTTGCTGTTCACCACCCATTCTCCCGGATTTTCTGCCCTGACGCTGGAAAATATGATGCGAACCTATTTCTCATCGCATAAATCCGGGCATTTTGAGACGGGAGAAATGTTCATCCCGGATCAATCATCCGGGTTGAACCTGCCCAACGGATTCTTCGCCCGGTGGGTGGCCAACGGCCACGGGCAATGAGCATAGGCTTTCTTGAGCAGAAAACAGTTTTCTCGATTTATTATCCACTTCTATTTGCCCCCAAGGAGATTGGTGGCCAACGGCCACGGGCAATGAGCATAGGCTTTCTTGAGCAGAAAACAGTTTTCTCGATTTATTATCCACTTCTATTTGTCCCCAAGGCTATAGGTGTTGGAAAACAACTAGTTTGGGTGTCTAAATATTCACCTCTACCGGGTGAGATACAAATGCCTACCTTAAGGCAAGATACGTTATAATGCCGGGCAAATTATTTGCCCAAATGTGGAAACTTTATTATGACCTTTTATCAATATCTAAAATCTCATTCAGAAAAAGACCCGAAACACCCGGCAATAATTGAAGGGGACACCACACTAAGCTATGGAGAATTCGTTTCGCAGATCGAGCGATTTGCAAGTGCGTTGTCCAAACTAAAACTTACTGCAAACAGCAAAATTGGGCTGCTATGCCTGAACCAGAAAGAATATCTTGTCGCCTATTTTGCCGCGTTAGTCAAAGGAGTTCCTGTTATCCCCTACAACTTCATGCTGAAACCGGAGGATCTCGTCTACATCACTCAAGATGCGGGAATCGATACCCTGGTGGTTGACTCGGCTTTTGTCAAACCTGAAACCGTTCCTTTTTTTAAATTATTTCCCAATAAAATTCTTGCAGGTCCTGCTGATCCTTCACAATTAGGGGAAGGAACCCTGCGCTGGGAAGAGTTTATGGTAATGGGTGATCCGCGTGATTCTCTAACGAGACATAAAAGAGAAGAAATCCTTCCAGATGTTATTCTTTATACTTCAGGGACTACCGCAAAACCCAAAGGAGTTATGCTGGAAGAAAAACAGTTTGATGCCAATTGCACCGGATTTTTACAACACCTGCATTTTAACTGTGATGACAAGGTTATCGTTGCCCTGCCCCTTTTTCATTCTTTCGGAAACATTATGGCTTTGGTATTACTTCGCTCAGGGGCCACACTCATCTTGCTGAAACAGTTTCAACCTAAAACTATTTTAGAATCCATATCCCGGCATCAGGCAACCATTCTGCCATTGGTTCCCACCATTTATTCGTTCCTGGTACAACTTTATGCCCGAGGGGGTTATGATATTTCTTCCCTGCGCTATTGCATTTCCGGAGGCGCATCTCTTCCCGAAGCTCTGCTAAAAAAAGTCGAAGAAGGACTTGGTGTGACAGTCATTGAAGGCTATGGGCTGACCGAGACTTCCCCCGTAATCGCCGTGAATACGATGAAAGATGGCAGTGTGGCAGGTTCAGTCGGACCCATCCTGCCAAATGTAGAACTGGAAATTGTTGATGACGCCGGAAAACCTGTGCCGCAAGGAGAAGTTGGCGAGATCAGGGTTCGCGGCGAAACAGTGATGCAGGGTTACTGGAAAAAACCAAAAGAAACAGAAGAAACACTGACAGCCGATGGGTGGCTGAAAACCGGTGACCTCGGGCATATGGATGAAAAGGGTCGGCTGTTCATTTCCGCAGGCAGGATTAAAGACCTGATCATTCGAGCCGGAGAAAATGTTTCACCGTTGGCAATCGAAAACGCTTTGATGAATCATCCGGCAGTCATCGAAGTGGCTGCAGTAGGAATCCCCGACGAGCGCGTTGGCGAAAAAGTAAAGGTATTCGTGGCATTGCGCGAAGGCACACGAACCAATGAGCAGGAGCTGAAAGAATTATGCCGTGAAAAATTGCCGGCCTTCATGATCCCGGACAAGTTCCAGTTTATGGAATCCCTGCCAAAAACAGCGACCGGGAAAATTTTAAAGTCTGAACTCCGGGCCATGCCCGGTGATAACCAGCAATAACCCCTCCAGGCAAGCAATAATTCCCTCGGCCTTACTAAGCCGCCAACAAGGTTTAGAAGCTGCAACAAGATATTGCCGTTGCCCCCCAGCCTAGTGGGTTAGCGAGCGCAGCGGAATCCTGTGCCATCCAGCCGATAGTCCGTTTCAAAACCTTTTCGCCAGGCTGTCCGTTGACTGTTCACCTCGGTTTTCCAGGCACCTCCCCGATAAACTTTCTGTGTTCCTCCGCCACGACGGTCTGATGGATTGGAGCGCGGGGCTCCTTTAGGGTTGTTCCTCGGACTATTTTTGTAGTACCGAATCTCAAACCAGTCTGATACCCATTCATTAACATTACCAGCCATATCATGGAGACCAAATGGGTTTGCCGGGAAAGAACCTATTGGAGCAGTATTCGGATAACCATCTGACAGGTTTGCCGTTCGTATGTTCATCACACAATTGCTGTCACAGAAATTGGTTTTGGTGGGATCAAACTCATCGCCCCAGTAAAATTCTGTATTGGTTCCTCCACGTGCGGCGAATTCCCATTCCGCTTCGGTCGGCAATCGTTTATTGGATTTTTTGCAATACTCTTCAGCTTCATGCCAGGTTACGCTGTCGACAGGCCGTTTAGCACCCTTAAACCTTGAGGGATTGTGCCCCATCACTGTTTGAAAGTCCTTCTGGTTTACCTCATATTTATCCAGTTCAAAGGGATCCAGGCAAACTTCATGGACCGGTTCCTCTGATACAGCGTGACCTTTATCACTCCCCATTTTGAAACAACCACCTCTGAGAGCTATCATTTCAACAGGACCCAGAGGCTCTGACTGAGCGATCAAAATATTTTCTACCTTGGCATGCAGTTCCTGAGTATAAGCATAGTCTCTGGTAGGAACTGCCTGATATTTTATCTTTGCGGCATCATGTGGGACGAGAAGCATTTCCCTATTATCGAGATTGAAGAGTCGGTAATGAGGAGTAACTTTTTTACCTTCGCCATCCAAATAATTCCTCATATTATTGCTACCATCATCAGCAGGAATAACATTTTCATCAATAATTTCTGCTTCAAATGTTTGATTACTATCTTTCATCGTAACCCTAACGATTTTTAATTTGGATACTTTCATAGCCAATATACGATCAACCAGTTCCTTGGTTTCTTTATACTTTTTTAATTGGAAACGGACTTCGGCCAGTGGACGCATTATGCGCCAATTATCCGGGTCCATTTCAAGCGCTCGGGCGTAATGCTTTTCAGCTTCCTCAAGTTTACCCTCCACTACATTTTCATCCCCTTTTAGCGTTTCATCGATCACGCTCGAAAATCCCAGCGATGGGAATAATAAAAGGTTCAGTAAAAACAAACACAATACAGTTCTAAAAAACGAAAAAGGGCTGTCCATCATCATTCGGCTCCTGTGTACAAATAAATTTTAACGAGTTGGATATTATAACAGTGGAGGGGTTCTCAGACCAAGAAGAGAACTGTCACTTCGAAAATTTCAATACCTTTGCCCATACAGGCAAAATGCTATTGATCCTTTGATTCACTCTCTGAAAAAGGCTTATTTATAGCTTTCTTCTTATCAGGCTGAGTTTTTGCATCTTGCTCTGATTTTTCTTTTTTAAGATCTCCCCATCCCGAGTCCACTTTTTTCTTTTTATTGTGGCGGTCCCTACGAGGGAAATAATCAATTTCGTCAATCATGATTTACCTGGTTTGTTCAGGATTATCGATTTTATTCGGTCAATTACGGGGCCTTTCATGCCAAGACTTAGAGCCTTGTTTAAATGAAGCAAGCTCTCTCTTTCCTGATTTAGCGAATGATAAGTCATAGCCAAATTTATATGACTGGGCCCATAATCAGGGTTGATTTGAAGCGCGTATTTGAACATTTTTATGCCTTCTTCACGTTTGCCACGAAACACCAGGAGTTGGGCAAGGGAGTCATAAGCAGTTAAATTTAACGGCCATGCGCGAACAGCAGAACGTAAAACTTTTTCTGATTCTTCAACTTTGCCTTGTCGCCTCAAATTATTTCCCAATAATACCAGAGTCGGACTATCATCTGGATTATAATCCAACGCTTTTAGATAAAATCGGTTTGCTTCATCGATCCTGCCTTGAGCTTGCCAAGTCTGCCCGATCATCAAATAAGGTTTCCAGGACTGAGGGATCTTTTTCACAGCCTGATTGTATTCAGCACGAGCTTTATCTATTTCACGACTTCTCACGTGAGCTTCTGCCTTTTTAACTGTTTCCTGATATTCCATTCTGGAGTTTATTTCAGACCGGGTTTTTACAGGGGCAGCGATCATGACAGTAACCAGCAAAATAATACTAACGATTATACTCTTGCCCAGAATGAACTTCGGGTCAAGAAACCTGATTTGAAAGAAGGACCCCTGACCTATTAACTTAAAATAAACCAACACAAATGCCAATCCCATCAGTTGAAAAGCAGGGAATACTAAAAGGAATAATCCATCCAGATAATTCCAGTTTTGTGGAAATTGAAGTGATAAAACTTTAAAAAAATTGGATGATCTCAATAACAAATCAGGACGGCTGGAAATCAATTCGGGCGTTGATGCAAGTGCTTTCAAGGTAAATTCGGGATGGTTATAAGGCAAGACAACCTTATATTGAATGACCATGATAAATTGTGCCAGTACCGCCGACAAACATCCTATTTTGACAGCCCAAACTCCCCACTTGGATCCTGTTTCTGAAATTCGACGCAACAGGTTAGCCAGTCCCAGCGCAAAAACAGGTAACGCCGAAATCAGATGCCGATGCCCGTATGAAGCTGAATCTTCCGGATATACAACTACAATAGTCAGGATTCCGGCCAGATAAGCCAACAACCCGGGTCGTAATTCTTTTAGCCATTCATTTTTTAGAAATAATCCTGCCATACCCGCCACAGCCAATGGCATGGAAAACATTAAACCCCATTTAGCTGAAAAGAAAAGATCCCACAACTTTTCCAACACCGGCAATAAGGAGATTCCCGACAATCCATCCCCTGCGTATTTCATATGACGTGGAGGAAAAGGCACCCCGTTCAACTGGTACCAGCAAACAATCTGTGGGAGCATGACCAGAAAAAACCCTACTAACCCTGCTCCTCCCAACAGCAGAATTTTTTTAACGTTGGCGCTCGATTTCAAGTCACCGCGAAAACTCCATATCAGGTCCACCGCAAACAAGGCAAGGAAAGCAATATTAATCACCCTTGTCATGCCCAGGAAACCCAGAATAGCTCCTAAAGCGGCAAAGCGAAGCACCAACTGACCCCGGCCTTCTTCTGCGTTTGAAGGCGCATCTCGGCCCACGGGGTCATTGCTATTTGCCTCCCTCGCAAGAGGGCGGAAATGGGCCCAGGCAAAAATCAAAACCGCGGCGAAAAAAAACTCTACGGTATGGGACATTCGCTGCCGAATGAATGAAAAATAGATAAGTGGAGAAGCCAACCAGATGGACAGCGTTACAAGTAAGGAAAACCGTTTATCAATAAAAGAATGCAGGGTTTTAAAAACCAGAATCAATCCAGCAAATAAAAAAGTAACCGAAGCCACAGCGGTAGAGATGTAATAAGGTGCCGAATAACCCTCTACCGATATTGGGTAACCCAACCCCTGATAAAGCAGTGCCAACAAATGACCGACGAGAAAAAACGGCAAAAACACAAGGGCCTGGCCCATTTGCCAGTTGTTGAAAACATAACCGGTTGGCATGAATTTTTCTGAATGGACATAATGAAGCTCATTAAAAAAATCAAGGTCGCCATCAAAAAAAACCGACCGAAGGTAGGCATAGTAGCCAGCATCGTCCCCACCATCAATGGTTGTTACAGCGTAATAGCCTTTATGAGTCGCTGGAGGAATCCAATCATTGAAAATACCAAGAGGTGTGAGCAGTAGAAAAAGGAAAAACAAAATGCCGCCTAAAATAAGACGTTGGGTCATTTTTCAAAATCCAGAAATAGTTTCTCTCCTGGGGAGTCCGAAGAGAGTGGGGAAAAAACAGTATTTACTTACTGGCAACCGGTTGAGTTTCCAGCACCAGGCCTTTATCAACCAGTTTTTGATGAGCATCGCTAACCCGTGAAACCGCATGCTGATTGTCACTCCAGGCAACCAGGTCTTCAAGCCCCTGCCTCAAGGTCAAATCAGGTGTAAAACCCAGGGCTTTTATCTTGGAGATGTCGGCATAACAATCTCGAATATCACCATTGCGGAATTTATAAATCACATCGGGACAAAAGTTTTTTCCACAAAGCTCGATAAGCGTTTCCGCCAGATCCAAAATGGAAGATGGCTTGCCAGTTCCAATATTAAAAATTTCGTAATTCGCATCCTGATGATCCAGCAAAAGAAGTTTTCCACGGACCAGATCACGAACATGAATAAAGTCACGGCGTTGGTGACCATCCTCATAAATCAAAGGTGGAGAATCGTTCTTGATCGCAGAACAAAAGATAGCCGCCGCACCAGTATAAGGATTATTTAACGATTGGCGTGGGCCATAACAATTAAAATAACGACAGGCTACAGTGGGAATCTGATGGGCTTTTCCAATCATCAGTGAATACACTTCCTGATCTTTTTTGCTTTGTGCGTAGACTGATGTGCAGTCCAGTTCTTTATTCTCATCTGTAGGGACAGGAGTTACAGGCACTTCACATTCCGGGCAAAGCATTTCCCACTTCCCCTCTGCAAGTTGACTCTCTGGTCTGGGTTTGGGACTAATCTTTCCATGTTCCGGGCACTGGTAAGAACCCTCTCCATAAAGGCTCATGGAACTTGCAACGAGAACTTTTTCAACCTTATGTTTTTCGTTGACCAGGATATCCCATAATACTCCCGTGCCCTGGACATTTGTGGAAACGTATTGGTCAATAGAATACATTGATTGACCCACGCCTACCTCTGCGGCATCGTGAATGATCAGATCTACATCTTCGATGGCTTTCTTTAAATGGTCCCGGTTGCGAACATCCCCCTTGATGAATTCTGCCTCCGAGTGCAAGTACTCAGGCTTTTTGGCCTGCTCTCCATGTACCTGTGGATTGAGGTTGTCGTAAACCCGGACGGTATCTCCCCGTTGAACCAGCTGGTCCACGGTATGCGACCCGATGAATCCGGCCCCGCCTGTCACCAAAACCCTTTTTCCCATTTTTCTCTCCGGTTTTTATTGAGTAGTAACCTGGGCTATTTCCAGTTATCCACTGGTTATCGCCTGCTATCATATCTCAATCGGCAATTTTGCGGAAGTACTTAAGCAATATGATTCCCTAACAATCGTTAGCACCCGTGCAGAGCCATCAATTAAGTAGATGCACCCAAAAACACCATCAAACAACTTTAAGAAAAGGAGTCTGGTTTATCTGAAATAGTTCTCATAAACAGGGTAATTTTCTTACCATATTGAAATCCTATCCAAATTGGGCAATAATTTAGATTGAGTTTCTTTTCCTCCTTCCTGAAGAGTCGGCTGAGACCGTGAACCTTTCCTGCATCATCGTCAGTTATAACAACAGCACTCCCCTCAGAAATTGTCTGGAGTCCATTTACCACACTCTGCGGGAAATATCTTTTGAAGTCATCATTGTAGATAACAGCCAGAACGACTCGGGAATGCTTTCTTTGAAAGAGTCTTATCCTCAAGTCCAGTTGATTCAGAACACTCAAAATGTTGGCTTCGCCAAGGCCAATAACCAAGCTGTCAGGTCAGCAAAAGGCGAAACACTTCTTTTTTTAAACCCCGACACTATTTTAACCGATCAAGCTATAGAGAAAATGGTTGCCTTCTTGAAATCGAACGCAGATGTAGGGGCACTGGGACCAAAGGTATTGAATGAGGATGGAAGTCTGCAATACTCCTGCAGACGTTTCCCAACTCTTATGACAGGTTTTTTCAACCGTTATTCCCTACTTTCAAAATGGTTCCCAGATAACCCCTATACAGTGAATTATCTAATGAAAGATTTCAGCCACGATGAGAACCGGGAAGTCGACTGGTTATCCGGATGTTGTCTCATGGTACCTCGTGCAGTATTTGAAAAAGTAAATGGATTTGACGAGCAATACTTTTTATTCAATGAAGATATCGACCTTTGCAGAACCATCTCTCAATCAGGATATAAAGTGATGTATTTTCCATCAGCCGAAATAACTCATCATGTCAATACCAGCAACAGTAAAGTGCCTGTCGCAATCATAATTAAACGCCATCAAGGCATGAAGCATTATTACGGAAAACATTACGCAAAAAATCCTTTGGCAAAAATAATCGTCAATTTTGCAATAACCTTACGATGCTTTTCTCAGCTTGCATTCAATCTATTTAAAGAAACTCCCACCAGGGATACTTTCAAATGAAGTTTGAAACATTCCAAATTTCAGGGGAAGTGTATCTGGAGGGCTATTTTACAGCTCTGATCTTGTCATTTTGTCTCACGTTATATCTGATAAAAACCTTAAAAAGCTTCAATTTTCTCACGTTCATATTGAACCGCTTCCCAATATTAGCCAAGGAAAGCGTCAGCCCTTTCGGTGGAGTCCCAGTTATTCTTTCTTTTCTGGCGACACTCTGGATATTGTTGCTCCTGGGCATGGTGGATGCACGCAATGTCAACCTTTTTGCCACATTGACTTTGGGGGTTGGGTTGATGTTTCTTCTAGGTATTTATGACGATGCAACTGACTGTCCTCCCCGCTTAAAACTGTTCGTGCAAATCGTTATCGCTATTATTCTTTATTTTGCAGGATTTCAAATAGAACGTATCGGCAGCCTGATTGACCTGGGACCCTTTTCAATTCTGCTGACAATTTTATGGATAGTAGGTATCACTAACGCAATTAATCTGATAGACGGCATGGATGGTCTGGCACCGGGGATTATTTTTTTCTCTTGCCTGACTTTGACCTTTGTCTATCTTGAGCGCGGTATTATTGAATCCTCTTTTCTGGCAGTAGTTCTGGCGGGAAGCACCCTCGGCTTTTTCTTTTTCAATTTACCACCTGCGAGAATTATTCTCGGAGATACCGGAAGTCTTCCACTAGGACTATTAATCTCCCTCATCACCTTACTGCCTCTCAATCAAGGCTATACTGATGAGATATATTATCTTATCCCTGTTATTACTCTGCTCATCCCCATCATGGATACCACCTTCGCTTTTTTCAGAAGAATCACGAAAGGAAGAAGCCCGTTCACCAAGGATGCCAACCACTTCCATCACAGAATGGGGGAATTGGGTTTTTCGCCGCGGAAAACCATTGCCATACTATTTGTAATTGGTTTCTATTTTGATTTGACCGCAATGGTACCTGTATTCAGGATCAATCTTATTCCCCATTTTATACCCATTTATTTTGTTTTTATTTTAGTAAACGTTGCCATTCTGGTTTTCATCCTTAAGTTTTTCGAGAAAAAGAAAACATCATGAATGCCTCCTTTTCAATCAAAGCGAGGTTGTTTTTATCCAGCCTTGCAATATTTTTCCTTATTTCAATCACCTATGCAAATACCCTGTTCTCGCCTTTCAATTTTGATGACCAGGCATTATTACAAAATATCAAGCTTAGCGGCCCAGACAGATATAACAGCTTCTGGCCTATCCAATATCGCCATCTTTTCTACCTCAGCTTCAGCCTAAACCATTCTCTAAGCGGACTAAACCCATTAAGCTACCATTTGGTCAATGTACTGTTTCATTTTTTATCATCGGCGACCATCCTCATTATAGGTTTCAAAACTTTCAGTAAGACCACTAAATGGGACACTAAAGATGTAATAGGCCTGTCATCAATCATAGCTTTTACATTTGCCCTCAACCCTGTCAACACTGAGGCTGTCACATATCTGTCTGGAAGAGCAAGCGGGATAGGCGGCTTTTTTTTCCTGCTGGCTTTGCTGTTTTTTATTTTGGGTAGTGAACGAAGAAGTTATCGATTTATTCCACTTTTTTATTCCTTATCACTTTTGGCGTTTGGCCTTGCACTTCTCAGCAAGGAAACCACCATTACATTTCCAATAATCATAGTTTTATATGATTTATGCTTCATGAGAAATGAAAGCTGGCATCCCTTCAAAATCCGGTTATTTTCCATCTATCTGCCGATTGGTTGTTTAGTTGTCGCATTTTTCATCCTCACACCTGGTATGAACAAAATTGTCATGAATGGGCTGGGCAAAATAGATATCAATTATGCACTGGCTCAAACCAGGGTATTGATGTATGCGATAAAGATCAGCCTGTTTCCAATCAACCTGACTTTTGATTATGATTTCCCAAACCAATGGCTTTCTTTTTTTAACATCATACCCGTTATATTTTGGCTGACAGCATTATTTGCTTTAATTAGAAACTTTCGAAAAATATCCCCGGTTATATCTTTTTCCATATTATGGTTTCTCATTACTCTCTCTCCCACAAACAGTTTTTTACCTCGCGCAGACTTGCTGAGTGAAAGGAATTTATACCTGCCTTCTTTGGGTCTCAGCATATTGACCTCTTATATCTTTTATCACTTATTTTTCATAAAAGCGGAAAGCTCATTCAAAAGACCATGCCTGATAATGCTGGTAGTTTTTTTGATGATTTTGGGCTCCCAATTAATAACCAGAAACTCGGTCTACCGTTCGAACATACAACTCTGGGAAGACACCTATAAAAAATCCCCCGCCGACCTCAAGGTTCTTCATAATCTCAGTCATTTTTATTTGGAGGACAGACGTTATCAACAAGCTTTTGTACCGCTATTAAAACTATCCCGTTCCGCAGCAGATGAATTTTACAGAGCTTTTGCCCACAGCAACCTGGGAAGCATATACACCCAAGGCGGAAAGTTTGATCTGGCAGAGAAAGAATTTCAGAAAGCCATTGAGCTTGAGCCTACCCTGCCGATTGGATATTTGAATCTAGGCACTTATTTAGCTTCTCGCGGAGAGTTTCAACGTGCCCGCGAGGAATTTCTTCGCGCAAGAGAAAGATATATTTTATATAAATGGGGGTATCCCATGCCTCCAAGTCTGGACCTCAACCTGGCACGCATCAACCTGCAATTGAACTCTTTTGAGGAGGCCGAGAAATACATACATTTCTATCTGCAAAAAGTTCCAGGCTCTCCCAAAGGACTACTGTTAAAAGGAAAAATATATCAGGAAAAAGGGGAAGTGGGGCTGGCGGAAAAAGCATACCAGAAAATTCAGGGAGGAGGACTTGACTCGGCCAAAGCTCAGAACAATCTCGGCATACTATTTATCAGGCAAAACCAATATGAGAAAGCATGGGAAGCCTTTCATGAATCGATAAAGCATTATCCGCAATTACCAGACTCGCATTACAACCTTGGGAAATTGATTCTTGATTCTAACGGAGACCCTGCTCTTGCACGCAAGCACCTGGAAATTGCCTTGACCTATAACAAGAGCACATCTCTGGAGAAAGAAATCAACCAACTTCTTAACCAGAAATTGAAAAATTGATTTTCTTCTGGATATAGGGCGTCCAGAAATTCGTATCCATAGATCTAATCACTGTGCGCCCTGACACAGTTCTGGAGCTTTGTGTTTTCTGTCGAAGCGTCCAAATTCTGGGAAGCTCTTTCAAAGCATCTATTCTCGCCTTAAAAACTGGCACAGCTTTTCCATTCAGTGAAAACCGAATCATTGAAGACAAACTAAACAGAATATGCTGTGGTAAAAAAAACCAGAACCATATCCCAGGCATATTTCGGACATAAGACCAAATCAGGTTTCTTTGGCCATGGTATACAGCAAAATCACTGTACCTGGAAGTAGTGCCTGACCCAACATGCTCTACAATAGCATCCGAAACATAAATGCACCGATGCCCAATCAAGCGCAGACGAAAACTGAGATCTACATCTTCATTATAGCAATAGAAATGTTCATCAAAACCACCGGCTTCCAGAAAAACCTGCCTGGAGATTAAGGCTGCAGCGGCACAAGGTGAGAATATTTCTCCGGACTCCCTTTGAATTTTTGAGGATTCCACGCCATGGTCTCTTCTCCATGCAATTCCAGATACGTGATAGATATCTCCCGTTCCATCTATCAGATCATTTTTGTATCCAAGCATATGACTGCCAAACATCTTCGCATCAGGAAACCGTTCAACCGCGCTCATTAATTTTTCCAGCCAGTCAGGTCGAGCAAAAGCATCCGGGTTTAAAAATGTAACCCAATCACAATCATCCACCTGTTTGACCGCCAGGTTATTAGCGTATGCAAAACCAGTATTTTTTTCTAAATGAATAAACTCCCAATCATGGAATCTTTGTTCAAGGCCATCTATAGAATCATCGGTACTGGCATTATCCACCACCAAAACCCGGGTTGGAGATAAGGTCTGATCCCTTAAGTTTTGCAAACATTTTTCCAGATATTTTCCTGAGTTCCAATTTACAACCACAACCGCAATAGATGATTGGCGCATTATTATCCTTTTAAATTTGAATATCTTTAGTAAATTATCCTAGTAAAGTCAGCAAAGTGTATTGGCTTGAATATATAAGCTTAACCACTTATACTCCACTTAGAGGTTTAATTTCAATTTACTTCTCTTGTTGTATCATCTTCCGACAGGTATTTACAGAAGTGAAAACATTTTTTATTACAGGTGGCGCCGGCTTTATTGGTGGAAACTTTATCCTCAATCTCGTGAGAACCGGCCAGGCAAAAATTATTAATTATGACAAGCTGACCTATGCGGGGAACCTCGATACATTATCTTCAATAAAAATTGACCCTAATTATATA
>WAHY01000024.1:10860-26224 GCA_009873635.1 Nitrospinota bacterium | reverse complement strand
GATTCAAAGAAGGTGTGGGAGTTAGAGTTAACCCCTTGATCTCCAGTGTTTTAAAATCTTCCACCACGATCACATTTTTGAATTCCAGTTCGCTTAAAACCTCAAGCAGAATCTCATCACGGGGAGCCAGAACCACTGCGTCTGGAGCCAATATGCCGGAATCGTCAGCAAGATAAGCCAGGGTGCGGATGTCAAAATGATCCTGGTGCCGGTGAGAAATATTTAAAACATCCACTTTGGGCATTTTTGATCTATCAAGATCTATACTCGGACACTGGATATTGCATTCTTCCCACAAATAATCAAAAAATACAGGATCCGTCAGTACAGTGGTATCGCGGGATTGAATAAGCAGACAAGCGTGAGAAATCAGGGTAACATTCATAAGGCGAAATTCTTTTCTTACCAGTGTTTTAACCGTTAAGCGTAACCGAACCGAACCAATAACTCAACTGGTTTAATGAACTGAGACTAATTGAACCTTTTTTATTCCCGCAGCATCATAAATGCGGTGGGCTTGACAACAGTGACTAACTCACACAAAATAACTTTTTTAACTTTGAGAACAGAATAATTATGGATGAAATGGATCAAACGGTAAGTTTTCAGGAAGGCAAGGCCTGCCCCTTACCTATTTCCGGACATGGTGGTGGACTTTCATTTTCCCAGAGCGGTGAAATGTTGCTCATCGCGTCGGTTCCGAGTCCCTCAGAAGCTCAAATCAAAGCTTTTGATGGGGAATGGAAGGCGAAACTGGTAGCGGAGTCAGAGTTTCCCTCAATTCCTATTTTCGCGATAGGCAGTGAAGACTGGTTGCTGGAAACCCCTTGCAATCCGGCCCAGCAGGAAAAAGAAGCGCCAGGATTTATCGAAGCATTATTCGCAAAAGAGGAAGTCAATATGGTGGCGATCCTGGTGGACTCTGAAACCAGCATCATCAAGAAAATCACTTATGTACCGCTGGACGAAATGTTCATTGAGCGTCTGGCGCTTTCGTGGAACCCATATAGAACGGCTGGGGATGAATATACCAAGACTTATACTGATGAGAATTTCACCGAAAAAATCAATGAAATCTTCAAAATGAAAACGTCTCAGGACCTCTGGCGCACTTCCTGGTAGAAAAATCACTTAACTCATATCCATTAAGATAACTTATACGGGAGTTACTGGCTCTCATATTCCGTCTCATCAAGATCCTCCTCTTCTTCAATTTCTTCTATATCTTCAATATCCTCGAATTCTTCTTCGTCCTCCTCTTCTTCTTCAATCTCTTCTTCACGCTCAAATTCAGGATACTCCAACTGCTGCAGATGTTCAGGTTCTGCCAGCAATTCAAATCCTTCTTCAGTGGTATCATTTTCTTCGATATATAGTCGGAGCAGATTTGTCATGCACTCCTCTTCACAAATGGCTCGTATGCCTTCATCTGTGATACCGTTGTTTTCAACCATGAGCACTTGAAGGTTTTGAAACGTTTCTGACTTAACGATCTGAATGAATCCCTGGTCTCCAATATTGTTACGGTCAAGAGTCAACAGGGTGAGGTTCTTTAAATATTCACTCTCAGCAAGTTGCTTCACACCTTCTACAGTAATTTTGTTCAACTCCAGATAAAGGTGAGTCAGGTTTTTCAAATCTTCGCATTCGGCAATGCATTTACATTCTACGTCGCCTATACGAAGGTTACTGAGATCCAGCTTCTTACCTTCCTCATCCAGCCGTGCGCGAATGAGATTAAATATCTTGAATTCTGCCAGGGCATTGAATCCCTCACCCGTTAAAGCATTGTCAGAAAGATCTATAGTCTGAAGCTTTGAAAGGGTTTTGCTCCTGGATAATGCTTTAGCACCTTCATCGGTGATCTTGTTTTTTCTGAGATCAATAATCTCAAGGTTATCCAGTCCTTTTGCCTCGGCAAGGTATTTTAATCCTTCATCACCAATATGATTTTCAGACAGCATCAGCGCTTCCAGGTTTTTCATATGGGTGGACTCAGCCAAATAGCGTGCGCCTTCTGGGCCAATATCATTCCAGGCCAACCTTAAAGATTTAAGATTGGGAAGTTTTTCAGATTCGGCAAAATATTTGATGCCTTCATCTCCTATTTTATTCTTGTATAATTTCAGAGATTCAAGGTTGGGCAGGTGATCAGATTCTGCAATAGCCTGAGCTGAAACAGCAGTGAGTTTTTTACCGCTGACTGTCAATCTCCTGAGCTGTTTAATGGATCTAGACTTCGCAAACGCCTGCAAAGCGGCGTCATTAACTTTTTCATAACTGAAGTCTAGAGTCTCATAGTCCCGGCTCAGTTTAAATCCGTTACGTATGATACCTTCAATATTGTAAAATTTTTTCAAAATGCACTCCCTGTCACAAAATATCAAAAAACTGCTTTAAAGTTGTAAAGTACGAACCTTCTGATGCCATCATCATATCGTTGTGCCCAACACCTTCCAGAATTTCCAGATGCTTCTTTTTTGATCCGGCATTGTCATAATTCAGCCTGGCCTCATGAGGTGAAATCAAAAAATCATCGGAACCATGCATTATCAGCAGAGGGCACTTCACCGAACGGATCTTTTCGCTGTTATTAAACAGTGCGTCCTCTTCCGGAGTGGTTTTTTCTATTTTCAGCCCCCTTCTTTCAACCAAAGGAATCGGGTCTGCATACCCGCTTTCCAGAACACAGCCTGTCACATCCGAACGCCTGGAACACAGTTCAAGCGTTGGAGCACTTCCCAAAGACCTTCCCATGACGCAAACTTTGTTCTTGAGTTTACCGGTAGATTTCAACAGGTCAAAAATTTTATGGGCATCTTCAAGACAAGACCTGAGAGTAGGAATCCCCGTACTTCTTCCATAACCTCGAAAATCGGCGACAATCAGCTCCACTCCCAATGAATTAAAATGTTGGGCCAGGTCATCGTAGTCCGACACAATTTCACCATTACCATGAAAAAACAATAAACTAAGGCGGGCATCAGCTGATGGATGCCTGCGAATATGCACAGTTGTCTCGTTTTCGACCTCGACCTGAATTTCTTCAGAATCTCGCGGAGTCTGAGCGGTATCTTTCCTGGGAAAAAACAGATTTGCGTTAAATGCCTGTGAATCAAAAATTGAATACATAAATTAAACTCGCAACAAGTATTAGCTAAATCTAATAGTATTTAAATAATTTAATAAATAAAGCTGGCGAATCTGTATTTTGAAAAAAATTGAAATCCGATCCAATCCATGCCAAAATATGCGCCTCAAAAAGTGGCTTTCTTAATATGAAATTTTGACCGGGCAACTTCTTTGCCTGGTTCTATATTTGTAACCCTATCTCAATAAAAGGTGAAGTCTAATGTTAATGGAATTAGCTCCAATTGAAAAGCTGTTTAAGTCTTACGCAAGCATTTGTGATGCTGCACGTAAAAATTTGGGCCGTGATTTAACCATAGTAGAAAAAATTCTTTACACTCATATGAGCCTCGATACGGACTATTCTAAACTAGAGCGAGGTGTTTCCAATATTTTTCTTAGTCCGGACCGTGTAGCCATGCAGGATGCAACTGCGCAAATGGCCATCCTTCAATTCATGTCTGCTAAAATGCCAAAGGTTGCTGTTCCGACTACTGTACACTGCGATCATCTGATCCAGGCTTATACAGGTGCCATGGCAGACCTTAAAGCTGCAGAAGAAACTAATAAAGAAGTCTATGACTTTTTGAAATCCGCCGCCATGAAATATGGCATGGGATTCTGGAAACCCGGTTCGGGGATTATCCATCAAGTGGTTTATGAGAACTATGCTTGCCCCGGTACTATGATGATTGGAACTGACTCTCACACTCCAAACGCTGGCGGAATGGGTACCATTGCAATTGGTGTGGGTGGTGCTGACGCTGTAGATGTTATGACTGGACAACCTTTCATGACAAAAATGCCACAACTTGTTGGAATTAAGCTAACGGGAAAACTGAACGGCTGGACCGCATCCAAAGATGTCATTCTTAAAGTGGCAACCATGCTGACAGTTAAAGGTGGAACCGGTAAAATTTTAGAGTATTTTGGTGAAGGTGCAAGAAGCATGAGTGCAACCAGTAAAGGTACGGTTACAAATATGGGTGCTGAAATTGGCGCAACCACCTCAACTTTTGGCTATGACGAAATGATGGATCCTTATCTTCGTGCTACCGATCGTGGGCCTATTGCTGATTTATGTAAAGAGTATGCCGAGCATTTGCGTTCTGATCCATCAGTTGAAGCAGACCCTGAAAAATACTACGATGAGTACTATGAAATTGATCTGAATACTCTTGAGCCGCACATTGTTGGACCTCATACACCGGATCTTGGTCGTCCTGTTTCAGCAATGAGCTCTGAAGTGGATGAGAAAGGTTACCCTGCTGATCTTTCTGCTGCTTTGATCGGCTCCTGCACCAACTCCAGCTATGAAGACATGACCCGTTCGGTCAGTCTGGTCCGCCAGGCCAAAGCGGCTGGACTCAAGGCAAAGTCCAACCTGATGGTGACACCGGGCTCTGAAACCATTTATCAGACCATTAAACGAGACGGTATATTGCAGGAGTTTGAAGATGTTGGCGGCACTGTCCTGGCTAATGCCTGTGGCCCCTGTATCGGTCAGTGGAAACGGGATGATATCCAGAAAGGTGACAAAAACAGCATTCTCACCTCTTACAACCGTAATTTCGCCAAGCGTAACGATGGCAACCCCGAAACACTGGGATTCATCAGCAGCCCCGAGTTGGTTGTTGCTATGGCATTTGGCGGTTCGATGAAGTTCAATCCTTTGACCGACACGTTGAAAGACAAAGACGGCAACGATTTCAAATTTGAGCCACCATCGGGTGAGGTTCTACCTTCTAATGGGTACACACCTCAGGATGCTGGTTATGAAGCGCCGAGCATGTCTGGGGAAGTTATTATAAGCCCAACCAGTGAACGCCTCGCGTTCCTTGAGCCGTTCCCGAAACAGGATCCGGTCGCGGATTATACAGATCTTCCGGTATTGTTTAAAGCAAGTGGGAAATGTACAACTGACCATATTTCTCAGGCAGGTCCGTGGTTGAAGTTCCGCGGTCATCTGGACAACATCAGTAACAACATGTTCCTCGGTGCTACAAACGCATTCCACTCCGAAACAGGAAAAGGTAATAATCCTGTAACAGGAGAGGAAAACCAGGAGCTCAATAAAATAGCCCGTAACCTGAAAGATTCTGGACTGGGTTGGGTAGCATTTGGTCAGGAGAATGTTGGTGAAGGCTCCAGTCGTGAACATGCGGCCATGGAACCCCGCCATATGGGATGTCGAGCATTTGTAGCCAACTCCTACGCACGTATCTTTGAAGCGAACCTGAAGAAGCAGGCTGTCCTGCCCTTTACTTTTGCGGATACTTCGGATTATGACAAGATTCAGCCCAAAGACAGAATCACCTGTGAAGGACTGGATCAGTTGGCCCCCGGCAAACCGGTCACACTGACTGTCAAACATGAAGACGGTTCGAGCGACTCCATCCAGGTGAACCACACTCTCAATGAAAAAGAGATCAACTGGTTCAAATCTGGATCATGCCTCAATTTCGTCGGATCACAAAAGTAGCAATAAACTGAAAAACAAAACCCCCGTGCTGTATCAGCACGGGGGTTTTTTCTTTTATTTAGTCTATACTGCGGCTCACAAATTCCTTAGCCTTATTCCTTCGTTCTTACCCTTAGCACATCTCTAAAAATTTCAAAAGTTATATATAAAGATTTAATATTTTTTGTCGAAAATTACCCTAGGGACAAGTATGCCTTGAGTTAATCAGGCACTGACTGTGGGGCAATCCATAGTCTTACTAAAGTTATATATATTAAAAGTTTAACTTTTTTACAGATCAAAAAAGCTCGTATAAATGAAGCAGAATCAAACGATTAAAAAAAACTACAATAAGATTATCACCCTGCTACTTTTGTGTTTTGTAGCTGTAATGATGACTAGGGGAAACCTTGTCCCCTGGTCATTTGAAAGTGACAGGGGTATATCCCAAACTAAGTCTTTTGAAAAGTTGCTTAAAGCTGAAAAAAGATCCTTTGATTCTAAGAATGTTTTTGCTTTTGATCCTGAGTGGGAGAATGTGAGCCCTTTTATTAAAGGTAGGGATGGTTTTTCTTTAAGAGTGAACATTGGTGGCAAGACCCGTATCGTTTTTCCTCCTTTTTTAAACTCCAGATCACCTATAAAAATCAGGACAAGAAATAAAACGGTTAAACAGTATTTAATATCTGAAGGAACTTATAGAGGTGAGCTTGTTGGGCGTTACCTTGTTTATAAGGGAAAGGGTAAAGATATTCTTTACCGCTATGATACGGATAGTAATCAATTAAGAGAATTTGTTTATTTGCCTAGAAAAGATTCACTCAATACCGATGGAGAAGTCATCCGCTGGAGATTCGTGGGTGTGAATCTTTCTTTAGAAGATAATGACGATGTTCGTCTTATTGATTCCAGAAATCCTTCAGCTGAACTTTCCAAGATTTCGGATAACGGACTACAAACTCGAATCAGCAGATTTTTAAAAAAACGAAACCAGCAGCTTAATAAAGGAACTATTGAGAAGACCCTTTTTGTAATTCCTCGACCGGAATATGTAGATGGTAACCTCGAAACATTAACTAGGGGTATTCATTACCAAGTTTCTAATAATGAGTTAAAATTAATGATCAACCTAGATATGGACTTTGATTTTCCTCTTTGGGTAGACCCCTCTCTAAGAGCCGATGCCGATGCTGATGTCATTCTTGACGGGCAAAGTGCAGGTGATAGCTTTGGTTTTTCTGTCGCCTCAGCTGGCGACTTCAATGGTGATGGTATCGACGATATAATTGTTGGCGCGTGGAATGATGACAATAGTTCTGCGAGTGATTCCGGCAGTGCCTTTATTTTCTTTGGTGGTGTTAATGGCACCAAGCGTGCTGATGCTGATGCAGATGTGATTTTAAATGGACAAAGTGCGGGTGATAGTTTTGGTGTTTCAGTGGCCTCAGCTGGAGATTTTAATGGTGATGGTAAGGACGACGTAATAATCGGTGCGCCCTTGGATGACAACAATTTTTCAAGTAATTCAGGCAGTGCGTTTATTTTCTTTGGTGGTATTTCTGGCACCAAGCGTGCTGATGCTGATGCAGATGTGATTTTGAATGGACAAAGTGCTGGCGATGAATTTGGTCACTCTGTCGCCTCATCTGGAGATTTTAATGATGATGGTAAGGACGATGTTATTATTGGTGCCCATAAAGATGACAATAACTCAGCAAGTGATTCGGGCAGTGCCTTTATTTTCTTTGGTGGTATTACTGGAACTAAACGTGCCGATGCTGATGCCAATATAATTCTAAATGGACAAAGTGCTGGCGATGAATTTGGGCGTGATGTGGCCTCAGCTGGAGATTTTAATGGTGACGGCAAGAGCGATGTGATTGTTGGCGCTAGATTAGATGATAATAATTCTACAAGTAATTCAGGCAGTGCCTTCATTTTTTTTGGTGGTTTTACTGGAACTAAACGTGCCGATGCTGATGCAGATGTGATTTTAAATGGACAAAGTGATGACGATCGTTTTGGTGGATTAGTTTCATCAGCAGGTGATTTTAATGGTGATGGCAAGGGAGATGTCATTATTGGTGCCCCTGCAGATGATAATAATGCACAAAGTGATTCCGGCAGTGCCTTTATTTTCTATGGTGGTATAACTGGAACCAAGCGCTCTGATGCCGATGCTGACGTAATTCTAGATGGGCAAAGTGCTGGAGACGGGTTTGCTACGTCTTTTGAGGGGAGTACAGGTTTTCACTCACAACCAATTGCAGCAGGTGATTTTAATGGTGATGGAACCAGCGATGTGATTGTTGGAGCTTATTTAGATGACAATAATTCTGCAACTGATTCTGGTAGTGCATTTATATTCTTTGGGAGCGGTATATCATTTTCCATTATCCACGCCGCTAATACTAGAGACAGCACCCGTCTAGCTATATCTCCGTACGCTCAGGCTGTACCCAATGAAAGTTATACCTTCATTGGCGTAAGTCATCCTTCACTTGACACCGCATCCACTGAAATTGGTGCTGTCCTAGAAGTCATTGGTATGACAACCACTGTAAATAATGCTGCCGGAAGAGCCATTGTATTTACTATTGGTGCAGGAGAAACTCACCGTTTTTTTGTTGTCAATCAAAGTCATCCTTCCATTAATAGCTTAAATAAAGAATTCCAAAGTAGCATCAATTCAAATGCACATTTAATTCCAACTGTTGATTCGGCTCAGTTCGGTTCTATCAGAGTAACTACCCTGGACCCGAATCCAAACACAGCTGTAGTTGTAAATAGTAAAAATACCTATAAAAACCTTGCGCAGCTTTCTATGTGGGGTGTTATATATCATGAGGCAACTGGCGCCGGGTTCACCATGGAGTTCATAGGTGATATGCAGGATTCATCTGTTGGGGGAGATATTCATGATTTAATCACTGCCGGAAGAGGGATTAATTAATGAAATAAGATTATTTTTTTATAAAATATTTAACTATTATTAAGTTTTATCCATCCTTTCTTTTTACCGCTTCGCCAGGTTATGTGAGCCCAGTCGCCCTTCCACTTTATAAGTTTGACCCGGGTTCCCTGCTTTAACCGGTTGCAAATTTCACCTTCAGGCTTAAGGTGTACGGTATGCGATTTCTCCAGATAAATTTCTTCCAACTCAGCAACCAGTATTATCTACGACGCAGTGGCAAGTTATCACTCTTTCTGGCATCAACAGTTTTTGGTCTAATATTGAGTATTTTGTCTTTTTTAAACTTTCCGCTTCGCACAATCTTTAATAATTCACCAGGTTTGGGTTGGCTAGACTCTTTCCTTCCATTCAAAACGGCAATGTCCAGATCTTTACGTTTGTTCCCCAACTCTTTCTCCGCTATGCTCTGAAAAGTGTCTCCCTTTTTCACTTCATAGATATCAATATATTGAGGCTTGTAACGTTTTTGATCTATACTGCTCTTTTGACCTGCGTATTTCAGACCGCGAATCTTGTTCAAATATCGCTCTCGAAAGCTTTTATTATTGTCCGCACCACTACTCATCCGCCCTGCCAGGAGGGAAGCCTTGACAATTCTGTCACGCGTATCAGGATGCGTCGCCTGGAAAGAATGATAAGATTGGCCAGACATGATCTCTTTACGTCTCAAACTTCTTAAAAAGCCTGACATTCCATAGGGGTTGTAGCCTGCTTCCTTGCTGTTCAATATCCCATGCTCATCAGATTCGATTTCCGCCTCTCTGCCATAACCCATGAGTATCTGCTGAGACATAGCAGTGCTGACAGCCAGCCATTGTCCGGCATTCTTCGGGCTGGCAATCGCTCCTCCCAAAGATAAAATTTGTGAACCTATGCTACGTACCATTTGTTTAGCGCCATGGTGAAAAATTATATGTCCAATTTCATGTCCTAAAACTCCTGCCAGTTCAGCTTCACTGTTTACCAAAGACATCAGCCCAAGAGTTACGTATACATAACCCCCGGGTAAAGCGAAGGCATTTATCTCGGAACTGTCTACAATACGAAAGTAAAAACGTGGGAAAACCTTGTCGGAAAGCCTGGAAACCAGATTTTGGCCAATTCTATTTACATATAACTGAAGCTCTTTATCCTGGTAAATTCCATACTGTCTGGAAACTTCCACATCCGCACCTTTCCCCATAGCTATTTCTGTTTCCAGACTGATAAACGGCACGGAAAGGGAGTCAATTGGAAAAAATAAAGCAACAAATACCAGAATAGGAAGAAGAATAGATATTAAAGTTTTTGGTATTTTTTGCATAATAGTAGCAGAGCAATTCTGCTGGCTACTGGAAATAGTTTGTTTTCATCCAGAGACATTCATCCAAACTTAACAAACTTTTACTCATTCCACTACGAGTGGGCTGTTAATACTCAAGCGGAAAGCTGTTTGATACGGCTTTCGACTCTATCCATTTGAGGGTTATCGGAGAATTTGATCTGCATTTCTCGTAAAATAAGCAATGCATTAGATACATCATTATTCAGTTCATGGCATCTTGAAAGACTCCAGTAGACATCAAACAGGGGGAAAGTTGTATTGGAATCAATAACCGATTTAAACAGACCAATGGCCTTTTTATAGTCTTTTCTGGATTCATAGCTATGAGCCAAACCAACTTTAGCCATCTGGTAATTAACTTCCTCTGGGGAAGAATTACTCACAACCATTGAATAAAGCTTCTCAGCTTTTTCATATTCATTGTTTTGAAAGTAAAGATCGCCCAGCAATAGAGATGCCCGCTCTTTTTGCAGGCTGTCTCCCATCTTTTCCCAAATAGCCTCTGCATCCGCAGTTGAGCCATCAGCTTTATCAGAAATTTTTACTATTTCAAAATAGAAGGCTTCTTCTCTCATTGTCTGCGTTTCTTGATAATATTTAAAACCTAAAACAGAAAAGCCCACAATGATTATGGCTGAAATTACACCAATAACGGTCGAACTGTTATCCGTAAAGAAAAGCAAGGCTTTTTCAGAGCTGGATAAAAACTGATCGGGTTCTTTTAATAAGTCTTTTCGGCTGACTTTAAGACGTTTTGCCATTAGGAAAACCTTAATAAGATAGGAAAATATCCAAGAGTTACTGTTAAATTCTGTAATGCAATAATTATTTTATTTAATCATAAAGGTAATCTCCAGACAAGCCATTTCTCCAAGCATTGCAATCCCCAATTGGTTATAATGCAGTCGTATTTTTCGAGGGTCTTGAAAAAATGTATGAAAAAATTTCCATATTAGGTGCAGGAAGTTGGGGGACGGCATTAGCGATTCACTTGGCGGGTAAATTCCGCGAAATATCCCTATGGGTGTATGAACAGGATTTATGTGAAACGATAACTCGTACTCGCGATAACTCATGGTTTTTACCGGGTCATCCTTTAGCCTCAAATATCCATCCCACTTCCTCTCTTGAAAAAGCGGTCGAAGGCCATTCCCTGATTCTCCTGGTGGTACCTACTCATGTGATCAGGCAAACACTTACCCAGATAAAGCCATTTGTTGAGAAAGATTGTCTTGTTATCAGCGCAAGCAAAGGAATTGAAAACGAGACACTACTCACCGGGCATCAGATAATTCAGGATGTTTTAGGCACCAATACAGCTACCATTTCCGGCCCTACTTTTGCCAAGGAAGTGGCACAAGGAATTCCCTCTGCATTATTGGCTTCAGCAGAAGATCTTATGACCGCTAAGCAGGTCCAAAAAATTTTTACCAACGATAAAATGAAAGTTTTTGCTAACGATGACTTGATAGGAGTGGAGATTGGTGGCGCACTGAAAAATGTTATCGCTATAGCCACAGGAATTTCTGATGGACTTGGCCTGGGATATAATACCAGGGCAGCTCTCATCACTCGCGGACTGGTTGAAATCAGCAGGATCGGAACGGAGCTCGGAGCCAGACCAGAAACATTTTATGGAATGAGCGGCCTGGGAGATCTGGTTCTCACCTGCACGGGTGACTTGAGTCGCAATCGCCAACTAGGCATGCGACTAGGTGAAGGAAAAACACTGAAGGAAATTACTGAGAGTATGAAAATGGTCGCTGAAGGAGTTTTAACTGTAAAATCGGCTCACTCACTGATAAGCAAATTTAAAGTTCAAGCGTCGATTATGGAAGAAACCTATCATGTCCTTCATGAAAACAAGCCTCCCAGCCAGGCTTTAAAGGACTTAATGAATGTTGAAATATCTACTGAATTTGCCGGCATAAAAGGTTTGAAATGAATACCCGGAATTTAAAAAAACTATTAAATGAACTTCACGACCAAAAAGTAACTCCGCAACAAGCTTTAAAAAAGCTTGAGACCCTGCCATTCGAGAACCTGGGCTTTGCAAAAATTGACCATCATCGTGGTTTGCGAAGCGGTATGCCAGAAGTTATATATTGTCAGGGAAAAACCGCTCCACAGATAAAAAAAATTATCCAAAGCATGAATCGTGCGGGACATTCTATTCTTGCCACACGGTTATCCAAGGAATCTTTTAACAAGCTAAAGTCTTCTCTTCCCAAACTATCTGAGTACAACGAGAGAGCAAAAACTCTGGTCATTGATAAGAACAAGTCTAAAAAAAGACAAGGCTTGATAACTATTATCACGGCTGGAACCTCAGACATCCCTATTGCCGAAGAAGCTTCTGTCACGGCTCGAGCTTTGGGAAGTGAAACTGAAACAATTTTTGATGTAGGGGTAGCAGGAATACATCGCCTGCTCGATAACCTTGAGCAAATTCGTAAAGCGCGAGTGATAGTCGTAGTAGCAGGAATGGAAGGTGCGTTAGCAAGCGTGGTAGGTGGATTAGTAGATCAACCCATCATTGCTGTACCTACGAGTATTGGATATGGGGCATCATTTGGCGGCGTTTCAGCACTTCTTACCATGTTAAACAGTTGTGCGACTGGAATAGCGGTTGTTAACATCGACAACGGATTCGGAGCTGGGTGTATGGCCCACCGCATCAATATTCTGGGGACATCGACTGAATAAGCCGACTCATACCCTCTTGAGGACTTATAACTGGCTCATACCCAAAATCATTTTTAGCCCGGGAAATATTAAAATAATGTGAAGTTGCCAACTGCGAAGCCATAAATCGTGTCATTGGAGGTTCTTTTTTTAAACCCCAAAAACCATATAATGTCTCAAATATGAAGCCTAATATTGATGCCAAATCGTAAGATATTTTATGCTTTACAGGAGGTCGCCCTGTATTTTTCAACAATTCATCAATCCAGTCCCACAACTTAACGGGTTCTCCATCGCTGACAAAATAAACCCTGCCAGCTGTAGGTTTTCCCACACCCAGGGCTTCACACGCTTTAAGGTGTGCCGAGACAGCATTATCAATATAGATAATATCAACCTTGTTTTTTCCCGGCCCCACCCTGACCAAACGACCACTATCAGCTTTTGCTAAAATTCTTGGAACCAAATGCGGATCTCCAGGCCCCCAAATAAGATGCGGTCTTATGGAAATCGTGGCCAAGTCCACACTATTAGCTTCAATCACAAGCTTTTCAGCAATCGCTTTTGTTCGGGGATACTCACACAGGTATTTTTCTGGATAGGGAGCAGTTTCATCAACTCCTTCAAGACTGGACTCACCATATACAACACTAGGGGAGCTCGTGTATATCAGCTTTTGTACACCAGATAACAGACAGGCTTTAATTACATTCTGAGTTCCAACTACATTGATACTGTAGAAATCTTCTGCCTTACCCCAAATGCCAGGTAAGGCAGCAGTGTGAAAAACAGTATCCACCCCTGTGAATACTTTTCTGAGGAATTCAAAGTCTCGTATATCGCCTTTGAATGATTTAATATCTTTGGGAAGATGCGAATAGTTATGTCGGCCTACTACAATAACTTCATGGTTATTTTCATGCAGAGCTTCAGCAATCCCACCACCAAGAAAACCACCACCTCCTGTTACCAGAGCTCGCATATTATATTCGATTAATCTACCAATAGGCTGGATTTTGCATCTAGTTTTTTAAAATCGGCCAATGGTTTGTTGTTCCGGGTAAACTTATAATAACCGGCACAAGCAATCATCGCGGCATTATCGGTACAGAATACAGGATCAGGAAAATAAGATTCAAACCCACAGGCTTCGGCTTCCTTTTTAACCGCTTCCCGTAAAGTACCGTTTGCGGCCACTCCGCCTGTAACAACGATTCTTTGTAATTTCTCCTGCCTGCAGGCCTCAATAAGTTTATTGACTAAAACTTCAATAACCGCATCCTGAAATCCCGCTGAAATATCCTCATTTGTCAGAGTTATTTTACTATCCTGTTCCCTTTGGCTCAGAAATGTTCGTACCGACGTTTTTAATCCACTAAAACTAAAATCAAGAGAGCCTTTTTCCAAATATGCCCTTGGGAATTTATGAGCCTTACCATTTCCATTGCGTGCTAATTTTTCAATAGCCGGTCCCCCGGGATAAGGAAGGCCAAGCATTTTTCCAACTTTATCAAAAGACTCTCCAGCAGCATCATCGCGAGTCCTTCCCAAAAGTTTGTACTGACCAAAATCTGAAACTTTATACAGGTCGGTATGACCTCCCGAAACGATAAGTGCTATGAAGGGGAACTCTACTTTTTTTTGCAGGAAAATGGCCAGAAGATGACCTTCTAAATGGTTCACTCCTACCATAGGGATATTCAGCCCATACGAAAGTCCCTTAGCGGTGTTTAAACCGACCAACAGAGAGCCGATCAATCCCGGCCCCATCGTTACTGAAATGAGGTCGATATCCCCAAGTTGCACATCGGCTTTTTTGACGGCATCCCTGACAACCCTATGAATCCTCTCAATATGGGATCGTCCCGCTAATTCTGGAACAATTCCACCATATTCAGAATGAACTTCTATTTGGGTGTTGATTATATTGGATAAAAGCTTATCACCGTCTTTTAAGACAGCAGCAGCAGTTTCATCGCAAGAGGTTTCTATGCCAAGAACGAGCATGAGCAGGTTAGTGATCTAAATATATATGAATAGAGAATCAGAGGAGGAGACTGTTATCAGTTCATACTTATTTGGCTATTTGGTTCCGGGCTGGGAACCCTCAGGTTTTTAAATATTTTTTTCATAATCTCCCAACCTGAAAGCAGTGAAACAGCCTCTTGCAACTGGTTATCTTTCATCAGGTCCTCATTGGTAGTATCTTCAGCAGTTTCTTCATCAATTTTTGTGTCTTCAGCATCACTATCCTGCTCAACATCACCAATACTGGCCTTACCCTTCAAATGTTTCTTCAAGTCTTTTTCACGCAAAAATCTGCGAAGTCGGGTTTTCTCTTTGGGTTCTTCCTCTTCATCTTCTTTTTTTAATTCATCGACAACAGCTCTCTCAATAATAATATCCGGTTCAATACCATTTTCCTGAATAACGCGCCCACTAGGTGTATAGTATCGAGCTGTTGTCAGCCTTAATGCAGAACCATCGCTCAACGGAATTATTGTTTGCACAGAGCCCTTGCCAAAAGTAGGAGTTCCCAGAATAACAGCACGGTTTAAATCCTGCAAAGCACCTGCCACAATTTCTGAGGCACTGGCACTGCCTCCGTTAACCAATATGATCATTGGGTAAGTAACCCCGGCAACCTTATCATGACTGGTGAACCTCATGTTTTGTTCTTCTGAACGACCCTTGGTATAAACAATAAGATTTTCCCTGTTTAAGAACCGATCCGTCACTTCTACGGCCTGATTCAAAAGTCCACCGGGATTGTTCCTTAAGTCAAGAATCA
>WAHY01000024.1:8888-10763 GCA_009873635.1 Nitrospinota bacterium | reverse complement strand
AACCTCATGTTTTGTTCTTCTGAACGACCCTTGGTATAAACAATAAGATTTTCCCTGTTTAAGAACCGATCCGTCACTTCTACGGCCTGATTCAAAAGTCCACCGGGATTGTTCCTTAAGTCAAGAATCAATTTAGTGATCCCTTCTTTTCCAAGATCGTCAAGAGCTTTATCAAGGTCTGAACTTGTATTCTTTGAAAAACTACGGATTTTGACGTATCCAATATCCTTCTTATATCGTTTTTTAATAACACTTCGAACCTTAATAATATCGCGGACAATAGTAAACTCTTTCGGAGCCTTAAAAGATTCCCTGAAAATCGTTATGTTTACCGGGGTGCCCGTTTCACCCCTCAGTCTGGATACCGCATCCTGAAGTGTCATATCTAAAGTAGACTCTTCTTCGATTTTAATAATTTTATCGCCAGCTTTAATGCCTACTTTAAAGGCTGGGGTTTCCTCAATTGGAGAAACAACAGTCAGTACACCATCACGAATACTTATTTCAATGCCCAGTCCGCCAAACTTTCCCGTCGTCTCCACCTGCATTTCCTTGTATGAAACCGGTGGCAAATAGCTGGTATGAGGATCCAGTGCTTTAACCATACCCTTGATAGCCCCATCAATCATGGTATCGTTTCCAACAGGTTCGACATAGTTGGATTCAATCAATGAAAGAATCTCAGAAAACACCTTGAGCCTGTTATAAGTATCTTGTTTAGATTCTTTTGCATCCTCTTCTGCATAAACAGTCTGCATTGAAAACAGAACCATTATCATTATGAAAAAAATCAGGGTGAACTTATTTTCTGTTACTTTTCTTAATGGCGACAAATTCAAAGTGTCATCTCCTAAATATGTAAAAAAGACAATTATATATTAATACATGCCCTAATATCACTATTTTCTACGGGCAGTCTTAAACCATCGAACGGGTTCAATAGGTTTCCCCTTTTTACGCATCTCCAGATAGAGCGTTTCACCGACCAGGGAACCCGTATCACCACTTCGTCCAATTACATCACCAGCCTTAACGATCTGATTTGGTTTCACCTTAATGCTATCCAAGTGCCCATAAAGTGAATGATAATCCTTGCCATGGCCA
Organism: Nitrospinota bacterium; assembly: GCA_009873635.1. Lineage (NCBI taxonomy): Bacteria > Pseudomonadati > Nitrospinota > Nitrospinota bacterium. The sequence continues at coordinate 9,659 of WAHY01000024.1, read as the reverse complement.
ATGATAACCAGGTTTCCATAACCTTCAAGTTCTCCTGTATAGAGAATTTTACCATTGAATATTGAACGAACCGGCGTACCTGAACGGGCTTTGATATCTATACCATTATGCACAATGAAAGAACCATACTGTCGGTCTTTTTGCCTGCCAAATTTATTAAGAATTTTACCCTTTACGGGCAGAGACAGCCGGCCCTTTTTATCTTCAATATCCAGTCCCTCGCCTGAAGAAAGTTTCGATAATAACCTTGAAATCAAATTATTTAAGTTATTGGAGGCTTTTTTAAGTTCTTTTCGAGTTAAGATTCCATATTGTTTCTTTTTTTTCACCTTCTTTAAAAAACGCTTTTTGACTTTCCGAGCATCTTCAAACTCTCCTCGCTTTGCCAGAGCATCTTTTTCAAGCCTCACAAGTTTCGCCCTGACAGAAAGGAGAGATTCTTTCTCCTTTTTCATACTATCGAGTCGATTTTTATAATCGGCCAACAAATTGGCATCATTATCAGCAATCAGCTCCATATACTTCAGCTTTTGTAAAAAATCGCTCGCACTTTCCGATGAAAAAGCAACTTTAAGAGGGAAAATGGGACCTTCTTTATAAATCTGCCTCAATCTCTTACCCAATAAAACCTTTTGAGCTTTTAATTTTTGCTCATTATTTTTAAGGTTCGTTTCAATCCTGGTAATTTTCTTTTTATTAATAAGAGAGTTCCACTTATAAATCTTAAGCTCTCTTTTCTTAAGCTTTATCTGATTATCAATTTTTCTCAGT
>WAHY01000024.1:0-8790 GCA_009873635.1 Nitrospinota bacterium | reverse complement strand
AATTTTTGCTCATTATTTTTAAGGTTCGTTTCAATCCTGGTAATTTTCTTTTTATTAATAAGAGAGTTCCACTTATAAATCTTAAGCTCTCTTTTCTTAAGCTTTATCTGATTATCAATTTTTCTCAGTTTACCCAATAATTGACCTTCCTTTTTACCCGCAGAAGATATGAGTTGATTTTGCCTTGCTATTTTTTTCTTTAGAAGGCTCAGTTCTTTCTGTTCATCCTGCAATAAATCACTTATTTCTTTTGCACTTTTTTTTGCGGCCCAACCCTTAGAGACAAAAACTGCTCCTAGCAGGATAAAACAGATGCTTAACAGGGTCTTATTTTTCATCTTTTATTTAAAACCTGCATATATTGATAGGTAGAAATATAACTAGCGATAAAACCAATCAGCACACTTAAACCAACAAGGCTTAATAAAAAAGGTTGAGAAATAAATTGGAATTCCATTCCTCTTGCAAGGGATTCAATAGAGACTTGAAACTCACTTTTTAAATAATAATAGATAGCACCCATTAACCCTAAAGACATTATTGAGCCGGATAACCCCTGAAGCATTCCTTCAAGCAGAAAAGGAATTTTCACAAAACCGGGAGTAGCTCCAATCAATAGCATCAATTCAATTTCTTCCTGTCTCGAATAAATTGAAAGTCTAATCGTATTGGAAATAATCAGAATCAGACCAAAACTCAGCAAAGCTCCAGTTGCCATAAGGAAGACACGGCAAAAAACCATAAATTTCTCAAAACGGGAAATCCAGCTTTTGCCAAATTCAACCGACTCCACACCTGCTTCACCTTGAATTTTGTCTGCAAATTCGCTGATATGCTTAAGTCGGTTTTCAGATACCTTAAATCGAACCCTGTATGATGAAGGCAAGGGATTAAAGCCCAGGTCGAATTCCATACCTGATTGTTTAGATTGATTGAGCTTAAACTCTTTCCAGGCCCTGTCCTTAGTAACTTCCTCTGTTGACTGCACTCTTGAGTTCTTACGAAAAAGATTTTCGAGATTATCTTTTTGTTCTTTTGAAATATCGTCTTTCAGGTAAACGATCAATTGAACCTGCTGATTCCAACTGGCAAGAAAGCTGTTCAAATTAAAAAAAATTATCAAGAAAAGCCCAAGAATAGCTATAGAAATAGCAATCGTCACAACAGAGATCAGGAAAGTTTGCATATTTGCACGAATATTAGCAATCGTTGCCTGAAAGCCTGTTAGTAATGCCTGGATGGCAGAGCTCACGATGACACGACCTTTCCTCGATTTAAAACAATAACCCGATGGTCACCTAACTTCAGGATATCCTGACTGTGAGTCGCAAACACAATGGTTGCGCCATTGCGGTTCAAATTTTCAAAAAGTTTTAAAATTTCCAGAGAAATTTCCTGGTCCAGGTTACCTGTGGGCTCATCTGCAAGGATGATAGGAGGAGAATTCACCATTGCCCGGGCGATGGCAACACGTTGCTGTTCCCCACCGGAAAGATGAGCCGGAAAAGAATCTTTTTTAGGGGTCAACCCAACGTTCTTCAAGGCTTGCCAGGTTTTAAATTTGATGGTTTTTCTGTCATGGTTTGTGACTTCCTGTGCAAAAGCAACATTTTCAAAAACAGTTTTATTGGCAAGAAGTTTGTAGTCCTGAAAAATCACACCAATAGATCGTCTCAGAATATGCATATTACTGGCATCTAACTTACCAACGTTGATACCCTGAACAAGAACCTGGCCGCCCTCAAATTTCTCCCAACCGAAAAGAATTTTAAGAATAGTGGTTTTCCCCGCTCCGCTCGGACCGGTTAAAAAAACAAATTCGCCTTTTTCAATCTTGATGGAAATGTCGTCCAGCGCCGGATTACCACCGCCATATTTTTTTAGAACATTGAATAACTGGATCATACTTTGAGTAAATAAAGATGGAAATTTAGAATGGTAAAATATGAAGAAAAAAAATCGCAGCGTCAGCCAGAATACTTTAGTTACCAGGTTTGCCTATATGCTCGTCATATTCATCTGCCAGAACAAAGTCTGCTCCCAAAATATCATCCGTTGCGTATTCCTTTGGAAGCATAGAAATCATACTTGATCCGTAAAACTGCTTTATCTGGTCGTCAGATAATAAATCAAAATTGATGTAGGTTTTTATAATGAAACGGGCATCTACCAGTTCATATGCGAACACTCCATCCGGGCAAGTCAGGAACCCATCATTTTCTCCATAGGTAGATAAAGCTTCAGCAAAAAAAGCATCCAGCGTGATAACACAATTTTCATGGGAATTCATTCTTTCGCTAAAACGGTCCACACAATGTGACGTATAAAATACTTGGGGGTGTATAAAGGATTTAACCAGCTTGCCTTTATCGGTCGATTCTGTTTTCGCTGGGGAAACAACCGTACAGAATCCATTTTTTGAGAAGTTAATAAGCAGTAACACATCCTTACCAAATCGTTTGGCAACTTTTCGGGTAACTTCTGCAATAAACTTCTGTCTTTTCCTAAGAGAAATTTTAGCGTTTCTTTTAAACTTCTTTTTAAATTCCCCTTTTAAAAAATTCTCAATTTGCGCTTTTTTATATCCAAAATGTCTGTCTTCACTCATTTCCAAAACCTTAACGATAAACTTACTTACAATTATACATTATTAATCAAAAACAGCAAAAGCAAAGGTTTTCACAACTTATTGTATTTATTATAAATAGCGGTATTATACTTTAATTGGAACGTAAAATTCCTGTCTAATGATTTTATAGATTTAGTCAGGTATATAAGAAGTAGGCTATGCTAATATAGATAAATGAATCCAACCCCACGAATTTTCTTAATGCTTCTTGGAGCAACCCTCGTTTTTCATACAGCTTTGAGCTATATGGAAACAAATATTGAAGATTTTGAAACCGTTCCGTTGCCCCCCAAAAAAATCAAAAAAATCAGCACCAACAATCCAATTATTAAGATTGATGCCAAGGACAGGGACTCCTGGACTTTGGTTAATTTCAGTTCAGGCAAAACACGGCAAGTATCCGAGGATGAAATAAATAACCTTAACCAGTCTGACTGGGATCTTGGGTTCAGCAGAACAAAAATCATCTCCAATGGCGGCAAAACGAATCCATCTGGCAATACAGGGGTCATAAACCTGGGACTTTCAAACTTTGATGATGTTAAAACTGCCCCAGATTCTGGCTATATACAGGATCACAGATCATTGGGCAACTTAGTCAATAAATCGTTGGCTGGATGGTATAACTACCGCACCAGAACACATAATATTGAGTCAAAAAGAAATGTATACGCTTTAAAATTAAATGATGGCTCTTTCATGAAGATGCGGATTTTAAACTACTACTGCGGTCAAAAGGATGAGGAATGTCGCACAATGATGTGCACACGCGAAGAAGCTGCCTGCCTGACCATTGAGTATGTTATGGCTCAACCCGGCTCAAAAGTTTTTCCTGTTACCCGTTATGCACAAAATGCCCACCCAATAAACAACTCAATTGAATAAACTATTTATTATATTTATTACTTTAATTGCCCTTGTTGCCTGCGAAAAAACCAAGCCGGCAAAGATGGTTCTTATTCCAGAAGGCAATTTCTCACTAGGCCTCAACCCTCAAAGCGATCTGCTGCAATTTATGTCTGACAAAACATCGTCCCTCAATGCACAACCAGAACAAGAGTATTTTTTAAAGGCTTTTTATATGGACCGGTTTGAAGTGACGTATGAGGAATTTATTAAATTCAAGCCCAATGCACAATATAAAGTACGACAGGTAAATTTACCTGCAAGTGGGGTCAGTGGATATGAGGCTGAGGCTTACTGCCTTTGGGCCGGCAAACGTCTTCCAACAGAATTTGAGTGGGAAAAAGCCGCACGTGGTGGTGATAATCGGCTGTTCGTATGGGGCAACGATTTTGAAAAAGGCACAGCCAATTTTGGCAAACAAGTCCTGCCCGTCAACTCCCTTGAGGGAGATGTGAGCGCATATGGAATATGGGGAATGAACGGGAATGTCTCAGAATGGACTTCAAGCTGGTATCAACCCTACCCCGATTCTAAACACGAAGACGTAAACTATGGCAAAAAATTCAAGGTCACCCGTGGAGGCTCTATAAATAAACGTAAACACGGTTTTATGAAAGAATTCACCATGATCCCTCACAGGAACCTATTACCGCCCAACATGAGGTTTTGGGATACCGGTTTTCGTTGTGCCAAGTCTGTCGAATCCACCTAATCAGTGCCCCCGTCCGAGGGTGGAATAACTGGCTCTTTCGGGGAAGGAGTTTGCTCTCCACCCACACTCGGGTTCTCCCTCACAAAAGGCAACGGCAATGGAGGCATGGGAGATTTAATATTACCCGGCAAATCGCCTGTAGAAAATTCAGGGGTTCTTAAATTGCCTTCACCATTTGATACTGGAGTATTAGTGTCAGTCGGTTTGTTCTCAGCTTTTTTTGCGGTCTGCGCTGGACGCCGGCGTCTACCTCTTTGCGGGCCTCTTCGTGTTGAAGGCCGCCTGGTATACTTTCTTTTTGTGGGCGTTGAGCTTGCGGCTTCTTTAGTTTCTGGCTCTGCCTGCCCTTCTTCAACTTTCTTGGAAGATCTGGCTGCTCTCCCTCTTCCAGAGGGACGTTTAGCTGTCTCAGTCGATTCCACTGGTTTTTCATCTGTTTTTACATTTTGCTCAGGGTCAGCTTCCCAAACTTCTGTTACAACATATTTGAAGTCATCATAGGACAACCCTGTTTTTGTCTCGAAACGAAAATCGACAGAGTGCTTCGATTTAAGGTTTGTGAGAACATCCAGCTTATAATTCAAAATATAATTAGAAACTTCTGGCGACACTTCTAATGTAAGCACTTTCACTTTTTCTGCCGCAATGATTTCTTGAATTTTTCGAAGGACATTCAAGATTATAGAATCTACCGAACGGATTAAACCCGAGCCGTTACAATGTTCGCATTGTTCAAAAACTCCTTCTTTGACAGGGGGTGATATCCGTTGCCTGGACATTTCAAGAAGGCCAAACTTGGAAATTCGAGCAAGATTTATCCTCGCCTTGTCAGTTTTACACCATTGCTTCATTTGTTTTTCAACAGCGGCCTTGTTCTTTTTCTGAAACATATCGATGAAGTCAATAACAATCAGTCCACCCAAATCCCTCAGCCTTAGCTGTCGCGCGATTTCCTTAGCAGCCTCAAGGTTTGTTGTCAAAGCTGTCTCTTCAAGGTCCAGCCCTCCCTTGGTTTTTCCTGAGTTAACATCAATAGAAGCCATTGCCTCGCCAATATCGATGACGATAGAGCCTCCTGACGGCAATAAAACCGTACGTTTATAGATAGTCTCTATCTGTTCTTCAACATTGTATTCTGAAAAGAGTGGTTTTGTTTCTTTATAGAGCTTGACGAGATTCCTGTTGCGAGGCATCACAAGTTTTATAAAGTCCTTTAATGACTTATAGGCCTCTGGACTATCTACAATGATCTGGGAGGTATCGCTGCTGAAATGGTCCCGAACAGTTCTGACAACCAAATCCGGTTCTTTGTAAACTAAACATGGTCCTGTTATCGATTCATTTTTTGGAGCCTCTTCAACCTTGTTCCAGATTTTCAGAAGCATCTGCAAATCTTTCTGCAGTTCAACTTTTGTTTGCCCAACCCCAGCCGTTCGGATAATCACACCTAAATGTTCCGGTAAATCCAGATCCGCAACGATATCCTTTAATTTTTTCCTTTCACTCTCATCTTCTATTTTCCGGGAAACCGCACTTCCCTGGCCCTGCATTAAAACCAAAAACCGCCCCGCCAAACTAATACCATTTGTCAGCGATGGTCCTTTGGCATCCCTACTCTCCTTAGCAACCTGAACAATAATACGCTGGCCGCGAATCAGAACATCCTGAATCCTTACTTTCGCCTTTTTTTCGCCAGTATGAACATAAGATTCCTTCAGAACATCTTTAAAGGGGAGAAAGCCATATTTTTTTCCACCAAAATCTACGAATGCAGCTTCAATGGAAGGCTCCACCCTGTTTATTACCCCCAAATATATGTTCCCTTTAATTTGTTCTCGAGAAGAATGCTCAACAATATAATCATCAATAATATTATTATCGAGAACAACAGCCCGGCATTCTTCAGGTTGCTGAGCATTTATCAGCATGACCTTTTTACTGGATTTACTTTTTCTCATTTGAAAATCTTCCTGACTTTTTATCGCAGGCAACACCAACGGTAGGTTTCCAGGCCGGACAAAACATTCTAAAGGTTGATATATATGGATTTAACCTTTATAATTCAAATAATTAAATGAAAGTTTTGTTTTTGTGCCGTTCAGAATCACAGGTTATCGGCCTTGGTGAGATAAGAAGAAATCTGTGTTTTGGGTTGGTTTTTCCTGTCGGAAAGTCTATAAAAATGTTATTTAAATTCTTTTTAAATTTCGATAAAAATCGTAATACTTTTCGGGTTTATCTTCCTTTTAAAAAAGGTATCAAAAATCTATCTTTTATTATTAAACCCGGCTAATGCCGGAAAAGTTTATTATCTTGAAAAAGGTGTAAACTTACTGCAGCCTTAATCATACCACTCTTATCAAAAATAATGGAAAGAATATTGATAAATCAGCAAATTATCCCGATAAAAAATATGAGAGAAGAAAAGCCTTAACCTGCTAAAGCTATTGTTTTTAATACATTCACAACGTAGATATACAGGAAGACAGAATGTCAACTTCAAATACAAACAACCTTATTGGAATGACCCAGTTAGGCGAATTAAAGTCAAGTGACTTGCGGGGTAAAACAATATTCATCAGATGCGATTTTAATGTGCCTCTTAGATCCACCGCAAAAGGGCTATACCGGGTTGCAGATGACACAAGAATCAGACGTTTCCTGGATCTAACATTCAGAAAGATACACGAACTGACAGAAGGAGATTGTCGAATCATTATAGGTTCTCATCTTGGACGACCTCACAAAACAAAAGATCACTCAGGTTGGGATGGTATCTTCAATATTCAATTTGTTTCATCACACTTCGATACCCTTATTCGACGAATTTACGGAGACACTTATACCATCTTTCCGCCTGAAACAATTGATTCTCATATGCAACATTCTCTTGAAATCGTTTCACATAGACGTTTACCGCCCGGGGGAATCAAGTTTCTACCCAATTTAAGATACATGCTGGACCCTAAAAATACAGACCTCTATCGCACCGAATTCATAACAAAACTGGCGGATATTGCAGACGTCTATATTAACTGCGCATTCGGTTGCAGTCATCGAATCACAAAAAGCATCAAACTTTTACCTCAGTTGATGCGACAAAAAGGGAAACAGGTTATTGCAGGCGTCCTTCTTTATGAAGAAATAAATCGTATCGGGAAGTTTGCCTCAAGAATCTTATCTCAACCTAAAAAGACACTGGTCGTAGCAGGCGGAGCAAAAATATCCGACAAAATTGAGATTTTGAAACAATTTGTCTTAACAGGAATAAAAGGAATATTAATAGGGGGGAAAATGGCCAATGCATTCCTATTGGCCCAACAACAAAAAGAATTGCTTCAACCCTTTAACAAGGAAACATTACCGGCAAAACTAATAAGCCAGAAAGATTCTGAAAACGAGGAACTTCTGAATGAAATCAACCTTGCCGAGGAAATCATAGAACTTGCAGAAGTGAATAAGGTTTCTTTACTTTTCCCCGAAGATTATAAAGTTGTCACTGACTATCAGAGCACAACATTTGAGAACAAATCGGTGGCTGATTTTTCTAAAGAACTCCAACTGGATTTAGGGGAAAAAACCATCAACCAGTTCGAAGAACTCTTCAAAGGCATCCAAAATGTTTTTTGGAACGGCCCACTAGGTGCCTACGACCACCCTGCCTGCAGCTATTATGCTGAGGGTTCTCTTGAATTGGCCAAAATGCTGTTTCAAATGTCCCTGACAAATGAAGAACTTTCTGTAGTTATTGGTGGAGGAGATTCTGCCGCGATCCTGAATAAAATTGGCATCACCGAATTAAAAAAAATGATCAAGGCTCAAATAGAAAAACAATTCCCTTCAACAGTAAACCGCAATCAGATATCTATCGATTTCCTTGAAAATGATTCGTATCAATTGTGGAACTACTTTGCCAGTAATTTTTTCGTGTCCACTGGTGGGGGAGCTTCTTTACAATTTCTTCACGGATTTTTAAAAGAGAAAGCCAAAGGGGATATGGCTTCTTATCTGCCTGGAACAGCTACATTGATGGAGTTATGTGAAATATAACCCACTTGCAAACTCAACAATTTTTTCATACAACTTTTTAAAATCGATTTCATTTTCTCGCTTTCGTCGAACAATTCCAGATAGCATTTTCGTGTTGCAATCGCCAATAAACATATATTTTCACCGTCCACATTTTCCTTTCTTTTACTGAACATGTCGGTCAACGGTTTAATCTCCGGATTACTCATTCCCATAACTTCAATTTCCCGGTCTAACTCAGTGAGTTTCTCGCCAAATTTTTTTATTTTCTGTGGGTTATTTTTTGAAGAACCTTTGATAATTTTTCCGCAAAGGCTTTGCCCCGAATGAGCCACCTTCGCAATATCGTCTATTACTATAAGTTTCTTTTCTAACTGATCATCAATCAGCTCAATATCAGAGCAATCATATTCCCTTGAAAGGTTTTCACAAGTATTACTTATAAGCTGATCACTCACATCATTCTCACCTTCAAGAACTGCCCTCCAAAGAAGAGTATAAGATGACCGGATCA
>WAHY01000023.1:25250-28852 GCA_009873635.1 Nitrospinota bacterium | reverse complement strand
GCATGCTTTCTCACCGGTTGAATTGGCCGCTGATTATGAGCAGGTTAAAAAAGCTATTATGGATAAGATTGAAGTATGATTCGCTTAAACCCTATAATATTTGTGATGGTCGTAATGCCTTTTTTACCTTCCTTGGTGTTTGCTGAGTCGTCCCCAGCTAGATCTTTAATACCGGGTGGAGATTACAGTGTGGGGAGTTTTTATTGCGAGGAGGAGCAGAATAATGCCGACTGGTGTAGCGATGAGACTCCCCGTAAGGTTAAGTTAGACGCATTCTGGATAGATAAATATGAAGTCAGTAATGCTGACTATCGGGAATGCTTCATTGCCGCAGTGTGCGAACCGGCATTGTTGCATGAAGACCGTCCTCAGGATTTCAATAAACCTCAGCAACCTGTGGTGTTTGTAAATTGGAAGGATGCCAGAGCCTATTGCTCATGGCGGGGCGGAGATTTGCCCTCTGAGGAACAATGGGAAGTGGCAGCAGAAGGTAAAAAATTGGGTGGAGCTCACTTTGGCCAGCCTTATGGGAACGGTGTGACAGAAATAACAGGTAAATTTGAGCCCAATTCTAACGGCCTCTACGATATGATGGGTAATGTCTACGAGTGGACCCTGAATGGGTACAGTTCGTCCGGTACTTCTACTGGTAAAAACAAGGTGGTGCGAGGGGGCTCATGGAACTCTCTCAGCCATTATTTAAGAACCTCTGATCGGGTTGGCAAAGACCCCGAGTTACGATATAGCGATGTGGGATTTCGCTGTGTATATTCTGAAAGGAAATAATAGGTTTAAATTATGTCGGAAGTCAGAAATGTTGTGATTATTGGCTCTGGACCAGCTGGACATACCGCGGCGATATACTCTGCCAGAGCTAATCTTGATCCTTTTATGTTTGAAGGTTATGTAATGGGTGGTTCGGCGGGTGGGCAACTGACCACCACTACGGATGTAGAAAACTACCCCGGGTTTCCTGATGGAGTTGAAGGCCCTGAACTCATGCAGTTGTTTCGCAAACAGTCCGAGCGTTTTAAAACGGAAATGGTTCAGGAGGATGTCATCTCTGCCGATTTCGGCCAGCGTCCATTTGTAGTGAAATCTGAAAACCGTGAAATAAAAGCTCATTCGGTGATTATTTCCACAGGAGCTACGGCTAAAAGGATGGGTGTCCCGAATGAAGAAAAAATGTGGAACAATGGTATGTCGGCTTGTGCAGTTTGTGATGGTGCACTTCCCATGTTTAGAAATCAGCCGTTAATGGTCATTGGGGGAGGCGATACAGCTGTTGAGGAGGCCACATATCTTGCCAAATTTGGTTCTGTGGTCTATTTGGTGCATCGTCGTGATAAGCTCAGAGCGTCCAAGATCATGGCGGAGAGAGCTCTTAATCATCCGAAACTGGATATTCTCTGGGATACGGTTCTTGAGGATGCCATAGGTGAAGATTATTTAACCGGGGCTCGTCTGAAAAATGTCAAGACTGAGGAAGTGAAAGAAATAGAAGTCGCAGGTCTTTTTTATGCGATAGGGCATACGCCAAACACGTCTATCTTCAATGGGCAATTGGATCTTGACGATGCTGGATATATAAAACTCAAGCCAGGTACCCAGGAAACAAGCATTGAAGGGGTTTTTGCCGCCGGGGATGTGCATGACCACAAATACCGCCAGGCAATAACTGCCGCAGGATCTGGTTGTGCGGCTTCCCTGGAAGCAGAACGCTGGCTTGCCGAACAAGGTCTGACAGGTTAGAACAATTGAATACTGAGAGTATTCGAAAAACCCTTGAGAAAGTCATTGAATCCCGAGACTTTTCGCTGAGAATTGAAGAGTCTGAAGGTGATCCTCTGGTTAAATCGATCAATGTCGTGCTGGAAGAAACAGAAAAGCGCGGTGAAAAAATTGATCTTCAAAAGATATCCCTCAAAGACCAGTTAGCCATACGTAATGTAGAACTGGAAAAATCTAACCAGCAATTAGTTCTTGATAAGAGCGAAGATGAAACGTCCAGCCTGAGTAAATCTGTTTTTCTTGCCAATCTCAGCCATGAGTAGTAATACTAAAAACGGTAAGATTTCTCTCAGGGACAGCCGGGAAAATATTGGGGATACAGACTGGCTAAATTTTATCGTAAAAGATATAGGAGCAGGTATTAATCCCAAAATTCTTGAAAACCTGTTTAAGGGCTCTACCGATTGGAAAAACCCCATGTAATGAAGGCAGCTAACCTGTTTATACGTGATATGTTGAGCAGCCCTGCTGGTAGTGGCAAGAAACCTTAGTGCCGGGTTTCTAATTCCTTTTTTATTGAAGAATCAAAGTTATAAGTTTAATAAGTTTTTATATTTTATAATTTAGGTTGGGTTCTTTGATTTAAGTTTTTAACTGATAAATTGAGCGAAAGCCTGGTTTCTTGGGAATTTGAATGAAAGGAATGGACATGGTTCGAAATCAATTAACGAAATTATGGCAAATGATGGTTGCGAATATCGCTTGTACTATTTTGATGGGTCTGATTTTAATTTGTTCTACAGGGATGGCATTTGCCGATACGGCTAAAGAAATAGATGTAAGTGTGGATGTCACCCTGGAACGGTTCAAAAAGGAAATCCCGGGTGCTGACAGCTTTATCAAAAAAGCAAAGGGGGCATTGGTCTTTCCTTCGGTCATAAAGGCAGGGTTTGGCATTGGCGGAGAATATGGTGAAGGTGCTTTAAGAGTAGGGGGTAAAACCGTCGAATATTACAGCACTATGGCGGCATCAATTGGATTTCAACTGGGTGCCCAATCCAAGTCTATTATTCTTGTATTTACTAAGGATAATGCCCTGAAACAGTTTAGAAATAGCGATGGCTGGAAGGCCGGAGTCGATGGGTCCGTAGCGTTGGTTTCTCTGGGGATGGGGGACTCTTTAGACACTACTAATGTTAAGGATCCTATCGTTGCGTTTATATTTGGTCAAAAAGGTCTTATGTATAATTTGACCCTTGAAGGATCCAAATTTAGCAAGATAGTCAGGTAACAGGCCTGGGATATTCAAATGTCGAATCTTTCTTTTGATTTTGAAAATATTGGGGCTTTTGTATCAGGTGCCGAAGTCAATGATTGCCAGCCACAAGTTGATTTGTGCCATAGCTGGTTAGAAGAGGGTTCGGGCTTAGGTTCGGATTATTTGGGTTGGCTGAAACTCGCTTCGAGTTTTTCTGACGTTGATATCCTGTCCACAGCAAAATCCATACTAGATAAATGTGAAGTTTTTATTGTTGTGGGAATAGGCGGTTCTTATCTGGGAGCTCTTGCGGGGATTTCCTATTTAAGTTCTTCTTTTTCTAATCAGTTTGGCAGGGAAGGTGGTCCGGAAATTTACTTTGCCGGACAAAATATCAGTTCGGATTATTATGCGGATCTTTTTGACTTGATTGCTGGCCGGGATATCTGTCTTAACGTTATTTCCAAATCTGGAACTACTACGGAACCGGCAATAGCATTTCGTATGTTGAAGGAAATAATGGAGCAAAAATACGGTGCGGACGGGGCTAAGGATCGTATTTTTGTCACCACAGACTCGAGCCGGGGAGCTCTTAAAACGCTTGCAGATGAAG
>WAHY01000023.1:0-25152 GCA_009873635.1 Nitrospinota bacterium | reverse complement strand
GTGGGTTATAAGACTTTTGTGATCCCAGACGATGTTGGAGGTCGATATTCGGTATTGACTCCTGTGGGGCTTTTCCCAATGGCAGTGGCTGGAATAAATATTGAGGAATTGGTGGAAGGAGCCTGTTTGGCCGAATCATTGTATTCAAATCCTGATTTGGATGTTAATGATTCATACCATTACGCCGTTATAAGGCATCTACTTTATCAAAAAGGAAAAACCACTGAAATATTGGCTACATTTCAGCCTGCGTTTCATTATTTGGCAGACTGGTGGAAGCAGTTGGCGGGTGAAAGTGAGGGAAAAGATTTGAAAGGAATATTTCCCGCTTGTGTTGAATTCACTTCAGACCTTCACTCAATGGGGCAGTGGATTCAGGAGGGAATGCGAAATATTTTTGAGACTTTTCTGGTACTTGAAAACTCACGGCGGCAGTTGAAAATACCTGCTTTAAAAAATGATATAGACAGTTTAAACTACCTCGCCGGTAAAACGCTGGATACAGTAAACGATAAGGCTTGGCAGGGCACGGCGAGTGCGCATAAAGATGGCGGTGTCCCAAACATGACGTTGAAAATCAAAGACCGAACTCCATTTTCTCTCGGCCAGATATTTTATTTTTTTGAGAGGGCGGTTGCAATGACCGGCTATTTGAATGGGGTGAACCCATTTGATCAACCTGGTGTTGAGTTTTATAAAAAGAATATGTTCAAACTATTGGGAAAACCCGGTTTTAAGTGAGAATAGAGGATAGTCTCATTGATGGGACTAAAACCACGCTCTTGCTTTCTTGAGTGGGGCATAATGTGGTTATTTAGAAAGGATAACTATATGGATACTTTGAGTCAAAAGCTGGAAGAGGTTTTGCATGGGTTGGCTTTTGAGAAAATTGAAGGCGAGTCACCCGGGAGTGAGTCGGACCCTTTATTAGCAAGGTTGAACACACTTGGTAGTGAGTTGTGGATTGATACGGGTGAATTGGAAAAAGCTCAGGAAATCTGGAAGAGTGAACTTACAGCTTTGACCACAAATAATACACTGGCAAACCAGGTAGTACAAAGTGGAATTATGGATAAGGTTATTGAAGACACTATCCATAAAATTAAACAGGAAGGCTTGGAGTTGTCTGACGAAGAAATGATCCTCGAAGTGGGTTTTGTTATTAATTGTAAGATTGCTCTGCGCCTGGTTCAGGCTTTCAAGGTTAAGGTCAGTGTCGAATTGCACCCGGCTGTGTCCCGCAGTATTGAGCGCACTCTCTATTTTGGTCGAAGGTACTTCAATGTTTGCCCAGAGTATTTTACTGTTAAAGTACCATTAACTCCTGAAGGGTATTTAGCAGTTCGCGCTTTAAGAAAGGAAAATATTCCCATCAATTTCACATTGGGATTTTCAGTACGACAAAACTATTTGGCCGCACGTTTGGCCAACCCCGACTTTGTAAATGTATTTCTTGGTAGGTTGAACCAGGTGGTTATAGACCATAAGGCGGGGTCGGGTGAATTGGTGGGCGAAAAAGTGACTTTAGCGACACAACGTGCTTTGATGTCTGCACGCGATCAGCATAAAGATGTAAGTTCGCGCTTGATTGCAGCCAGCATCAGAAATGGTGAGCAGGTAGCTTTTCTGGCTGGGTTGGATGTCTTGACCATCCCCCCTAAGGCTATGAAGGAATTTCAGGAGTCTGGCAAGTCTAATGAGCAAATTGTATCTCATATTGATGATGAAATTGAACCGGGCATTGATTCACAAAGTGATTTTGCGAAACGTTTTTCTGGACTTTGGGAATTGCCTGATGAGTTTGAGAACTTTGTGAATACATTGGTTTCCCATCCTCAGTTAGACTCCATGCAGGGCGATGAACTTGCCCGAATGGCAGAAAAGGTAAACCTTTTTCATGACTTTAGCGATGAAGATTTAAAGAAAATGCGAGACCATGGAAAAATTCCTGATCTTTCCGATTGGCCAGAGTCGGTTGCGCTTGATGACTTGATGACACAGTCGGCGCTACAGTCTTTTACCAAAGACCAGAACGCGTTGGACGAGCGCATCCGGTCTTTTTTAAAGTGAAACAATGATTCTGGCTGGTGATATTGGAGGTACAAAGGTAAAGCTGGCCCTTTTTGATGGCAAGGTACCGGTTAAAGAAAGTCGTTATGAAAGTAGAAACTTTTCTGGTATTGAAGAGGTGCTGGATGTATTTTTAGCAGATAATGCTACGGAAATTAGTAGGGCTTGCTTTGGTGTGGCGGGTCAGGTAGTTGATGGGAAATGCAAGCTGACCAATCTTTCATGGCAGGTTGAATCCGAGAGCATTAAACAATGCTTGAAGGTAGAATCGGTTTTGCTGATCAACGACCTGGTCGCTACGGCATACGGGATTACTTTATTGAGTGCGGAATCCTTTGAGGTGATCCAGAAAGGAAACCCGGTTAATAAGGCAATGATGGCGGTGGTTTCGGCTGGCACGGGTTTGGGGCAGGCTTTCGTGGTTCCCGGTGAAAATGGGAAGCATACTGTTTTGGGTTCTGAAGGAGGACATTGTGATTTTTCTCCCAGAAACGAGCTGGAAACAGAGCTTCTGTTTTTTCTGCAAAAAAAATATTCGCGGGTTAGTATCGAGCGCGTATTGTCTGGTCCAGGTTTATTGGATATATATAGTTTTTTCAAGACAAAACATGATGAAAGTGGATCTATTGACTATCCAGCTACTATTGTCGAAAAAGCTATCGCAAAAAACTCACCTGTTTGTGAGAAAACAGTTGAGCTTTATATATCTCTATATGGAGCGCTGTCAGGAAATTTAGCGTTGCAATATTTATCAGAGGGTGGGGTTTATCTTGGCGGAGGTATAGCTCCGAAGATCATTCCCTTGTTGCATGAAGGTGGTTTTATGGAGGCATTTCTTTCGAAAGGAAGGTTCAAAAGCTATCTTTCAAATATCCCTGTGAAAGTGGTGGTGGATGAATCGACTCCGCTGCTGGGGGCTGCCCAATATGCCCTTGTTACTTAAATTGACTCTTGTCTGAATTTTGAAGCATTATTAGGTTCTCTAACTTGAAAGAAAAAGGTTATGTCATCAAAAATTAAGAAAATTGTATTGGCCTACTCGGGAGGTCTCGATACATCCGTCATTATCAAATGGCTTAAGGAAAAATATGAATGTGAGATTATAGCTTTTGCCGCAGATGTGGGGCAGGGGCAGGAGTTGGAACCTGTCAGAGAGAAGGCTATAGCAACAGGAGCCAGCAAGGTATATATTGAAGATTTAAGGGAAGAGTTTGTCAAAGACTTTGTTTTCCCCATGCTTCGAGCCAATGCATTTTACGAGCACAACTACCTTTTGGGAACCTCAATTGCCAGGCCATTGATTTCCAAAGAGCAGATACGTATAGCTAACAAAGAGAAGGCCGATGGAGTATCACATGGCGCGACTGGCAAGGGCAACGATCAAGTCCGCTTTGAGCTGGCTTACCATACCCTTAATCCTGAGATAAAAATTATTGCGCCTTGGCGTGAATGGGATCTTAACTCAAGGACTGCTTTAATTGATTATGCTGTGCAACATGGAATTCCAGTTCCAGTTACAAAAGACAAACCCTATAGTACAGATCGCAATTTGTTTCATATCAGTTATGAGGGAGGTGTGTTGGAAGATCCCTGGTACGAACCTCACGATGATATGTTTTTATTGTCAGTGAGTCCTGAAAGTGCTCCGGATAAGCCGACTAATATTGAGATTGCGTATGAACAGGGAAACCCAGTTGCAATAAATGGGGAGAGGATGAGTCCCGCAACTTTGTTGGATCGGCTCAATCAGTATGGTGGTGAAAACGGGATAGGACGTATTGATATTGTAGAGAATCGTTTTGTAGGTATGAAGTCGCGCGGAGTTTACGAAACTCCTGGTGGAACTATTTTGCACGAGGCACATCGGGCGGTTGAATCCATAACTTTAGACCGAGAGATTGCTTTTCTACGGGATTCCCTGATTCCCACTTATGCCAGGGTGATATACAACGGTTTTTGGTTTTCTCCTGAAAGGGAGCTACTCCAACAAACCATAGATCACGCTCAGGCTAATGTTACGGGTGAGGTGAGGTTGAAATTATATAAAGGTAATTGTATTGTCACAGGCAGGAAGGCCGAAAAATCGCTCTATAACCAGAATATAGCTAGCTTTGAAGAGAGTCATGGTTATAGCCAGGACGATGCCGATGGATTCATAAAACTTAATGCTCTTCGTTTAAAGCTCTATGCGGAAACTTTTAATCGTTGATAAGGCTATTCCCAGGATCATTTGAATTTCGCATAGGTTTTCATGAACCTTTATTGACTTGCCGGTAAGAATGGCGAAAGAATTTTAATTATGAATTCCATTCTTGTTGCGGACGATGAAAAAAGCTTGAGGGACTTCCTCGTTATCATGCTTAAAGAGGAAGGCTATCAAGTTGTCACTGCCTCAAGTGTTGAAAAAGCCATCAAACAAATTCATGAAAATGAATTTGATCTGATTCTGACCGATATTCGTATGGGTCGCTCCAGTGGAATAGATGTATTGGATGCGGCCAAAGATACACTCCCCGATACTCCTGTTGTGATGATGACAGCTTACGCCTCTGCAGAAACTGCTGTGATCGCTATGAAGAAAGGTGCCTATGATTATATCTCCAAACCTTTCAAGATAGAAGATATCCAATTAATTATCAAAAATGCTTTAGACAAAAGGAGGCTGACTGCTGAAAACAGGCTATTAAAGAATACATTGAATGATCATTTTCAGGTTTCGAATGTCATTGGTAAATTCGAATCGATCAAGAAAATATTTGATCTGGTGGACAAAGTTTCACAGAGCAAGGCAACGGTATTGATCACCGGAGAAAGTGGTACGGGTAAAGAACTCATAGCGAAAGCCATTCACTTTAATGGAAATAGAAAAAATTATCCTTTTCACTTACCTCCTCTTAGAGAAAGAAAGGAGGATATTACTGAACTCGTAAATCACTTTATTAATAAATATAATGCCAGGCATAATAAAACTTATATTCAGGGTATAGACCCTGATGCATTGAAAGTTTTTGAACGCCATTCATGGCCCGGGAATGTGAGATAACTGGAAAACGTAATCGAGAGGGCCGTTGTTCTTGAAACTGAGGTGAATATTCGTAAAGTCAGCCTTCCTGATGAGCTTCTTGGACAAATACCTCTTGATAAAGTCAGCGTTCCTGAGTTAGACCAGAGCAATATTGACCTTGAACAAACTCTGGATCAGATAGAACAGAGAATGATAGCTAATGCTTTATTGCGTTCTGATGGAATCATAAATAAGGCGGCTGAAGCGTTGAATCTTAGTTTTCGTTCGATGAGATACCGTATTGAGAAACATAAGTTAAAAAGTAAGTCTAAAGATTAAGTATTGAATAAAATTGTATTAATGAAAAAGAAAATTTTTAATTTTATTTTGCTTTGCTATCTTGGTTTTTACGGGCTGGCCTATGCGGAGCCTGAATCCCTCCGGGGAACAGATATGTCAGAGCAGCTTGAGTCTATTGGGGATCCCTTCTTACAGGCTGAACACTTGTTTCACGCTGGGGACTTTCTTGAGGCCAAGCCTTATTATCATGAATACTTGTCCCAAAACCCATCAGGAAAAAGAAGTCATCAGGCTTTTTATCGCCTTGGTTCAGTTGACCAGGCGAATAAATCCTACTCCACTGCAATTCGTTTTTACCAGATACTTTTGCAAAATTATCCGCGTTCAATATGGGCGAATTCAGCACGGTTTAACATGGCTGTTTGTTATTACGAATTGGAGGACTACGATAATGCTGAATCCATGTTCAAAATGGTTTTGCGATCTACAACAGACAACAAGCGTAAGTGGAATATATTGATTCATTTGGCCCGGATAGATGTCGGGAGAATGAGCTTTGAAAAAGCATTTATCAAGTTAAGAAAAGTGTATACGCAGAATGAAAATGAAGATATTCGTAATAATGTCGAAGCGATCGCTAAAGACTTGATCAGTGATAAACTTGGCGAAGACAAGGTTTCTAATTTGATTCAAAAGCTAGGTACAGGATTTCCTGTGGACCTCCTGCTGTTAAGAAAGGTTTCTATTGCTCGTGCCGCAGGAGATATATCAAATTACGTGGCAACCTTGAAAAATTTTATTGAATTATTTCCAGGCCATCCTCTTAGAGGTGAGATGGAAACTCGGATAAATAATGTCGAGGCAGATGCAGGAACCAAAATTAAAATTGGTGTTGTTCTGCCGCTAACTGGAAAACTTGCCTTAACAGGTCAAAGGGTGTTGCAGGGAATTCAGCTGGCTGTAAACCAACTTCCTTTTCAGGCCCGGGAAAAACTTGCGCTAGAGGTGAGAGATTCTGGCAGCCAGGTATCAATTAGTAAAATTATATCTGAGGTATCAGATATTCCAAGTGTTGTAGGCATTATTGGTCCGCTGTTAAGCGATGAGGTTAAAGTTGCTGGTGAGATGGCACGAAAGAAGCAAATTCCTGTTTTTTCCCCTACGGCATCAACAAATGGGCTTGTTGATGAAAATCCATTTTTATTTCGAAATGCTTTGACCCGAAGGATCCAGGCAAAGTTTTTGGCGCAATATTCTGTTAATACCCTTCACCTGAAAAGGTTTGCAGTTCTGCATCCTTATGAACCATTTGGGTTGGAATTAAAAGAAACTTTTATAAATGAAGTGGAGTCATTAGGTGGGGAGATAGTTGCTATTGCCGGCTATGACCGTTCCCAAAATGATTTTAAAAAACAGATTCTGGAATTGGGGGGAGTTGAAGATGATGATCTCGATAAGATTGCCCGGGAAATGGTTTTAGAAGATCGTATTATGCCAGACTTCAGCGACTCTTCAACTTTATCCAGGCCTCTTATAGATATGGGGCATTGGTCTGGGGATGATGTGGAAAAACTAAAGGTATCGTTGGAGTTGAGCTATGACGCAATCTTTATTCCAGGTGTCTATGATAAAGTAGGCCTTATCATTCCACAGCTGGCTTTTTATAACATAAATAAAGCTGTTTTACTTGGTGCCAAGGGCTGGAACTCTCCAGAGCTCGTCAGAATGGGAGGCAAGTATTTAAAGACGGTTTATTTTGTTGATGGTTATTATCCAGATTCTCATCAGATAGAAGTCCGAAAGTTTGTAGAGAACTTTATAACCAACTTTGGTGAGGAGCCTACAAACTTATCGGCTCAGGCTTTTGATGCGGCAAATATCGTAATTAAAAATATATTGGCGGGAGCAGATAACCGGATAAAATTTTTGGAAAG
Organism: Nitrospinota bacterium; assembly: GCA_009873635.1. Taxonomy (NCBI): domain Bacteria; kingdom Pseudomonadati; phylum Nitrospinota; species Nitrospinota bacterium. The sequence goes on along the minus strand of WAHY01000023.1, from coordinate 17,844 downwards.
TTTAAGAAATGTTAAAAGCTTTCCAGGGGTTACCGGTAAAACGACTTTGCTGCCATCTGGTGACTCAGAAAAAAATATATTTGCATTAACCGTGAAAAGAAAAAAAATCGTCCAGCAAAACTAGATCGTTCAAAGATCAAAATGTATCCTCAAAAACATCTTCGATAAAGGGTTCTTCATTCTCAGGAAGGTGGTCTTGTGAAAAAATTTCAAATGTCGAACCAGGTTCGTTGAAGGTTGCTGGTTCGCCAGTTTCCGGCTGGACTCTTAAATATTGAATATCCCGAGGAACCGGAAAATTAGTTACAGGTTTGTTAATAAGAGCATCTTGCATATATTGCAGCCAAATTGGTATTGCTGCCCGGGATCCGGTTTCATTTTTACCTAAAGGCTCATCTTTATCTTTGCCCACCCATACACCAGTTACCAGCTCCGGGGTGTAACCCATGAACCAGGCATCAACATAATTATTTGTTGTGCCTGTTTTACCTGCGACGGGCCGGTTTAATGCTTTCACTTTCTTACCTGTTCCGTGTTCTACAACACTTTGTAATAAGCTTGTTATGGTATAAGCAACGGCTGGAGAAATTGGTTGTGAAATTTCGGGATTGGAAGTGTATAAAATTTCTCCCTTCCGGTTTTGAATATTCCTGATAGCGCTGGGTTTGATCAAGTTTCCATTGTTTGCGAACGCTGAGTATGCAGATGTGAGTTCAAACAATGTTAACCCCGAGGACCCCAGTGAAATTGATAGGTTTTGCTCCATATTACTTGATATACCCAGTTTTTTTGCCAGCTTGATGGTTCCTTTAATCCCGATATTCTGCATAAGTTTAACCGTCACAACATTTCGAGAATGTGTGAGGGCCGTTCTGAGTGATGTTGGACCGTAGAATTTTTCCTCAAAGTTTACAGGCTTCCATCTGTCAAACGCGTCTTCTTTTTCTTTAAAAATTATTGGCGAGTCGATGATGATGCTGGAAGGGGAATAGCCCTCATTAATGGCAGCGGCATAAATTATGGGTTTGAAAGCAGACCCGGGTTGTCTAATTGCTTGTACTGCTCTGTTAAACTGGCTTTTTGAAAAGTCATAACCACCTACCATTGCCTTAATCTGACCGGTTTTAGGATCCAGGCTTACCAGGCTCCCTTCAACTTCAGGCTCCTGTTCCAGGGCAAGTGCCCACCCGCTATCAGCAAACCTTATAGGTTTCACCCAGATTAAATCACCAGGAGAAAGAGCTTCCCCGGGTCTATGTATTTTACTCCACCTTCCATCCAACCGGGTATTGGGGGGTCTTGCCCAGTTCATATCGAGAATGTCAATAGTGCCCTGATCGGGCCCTAAGAGAACTTCTGCCTGCTTTTCATCCACAGACATAACCACACCTTTTATTATTTTCCCTTCCGTAATGCTTTCTCCCTTGTCAAAGTTGTTTAATTTAACAAGGGTCTCCTGCAAAGCCAGTTCTCCCCGGGATAGATAGAGAGTCTTGATTGGGCCCCGATAGCCATAGCGCTTGTCTGCAACTCTCAAGTTTTCGATGACAGATTTCTGTGCGGATTCCTGAAGATCGATGTCCAGGGTTGTATAAACTTTTAAGCCACCACGATATAGCTTACTAGCTCCATACTCCTCCTGGAGAAACTGACGAATATGTTCCACAAAATAAGGGGCTCTATTGAGCATATCTGTAACTTCACCGAGGTGAAACTCCTCATTCATGGCCTGCTCAGATTCTTCTTTTGAAATAAATGAAAGGTAGGCCATTCTACGAATTGTATGGTTTCTTCTTTTTCTTGCCCGTTCCGGATCCTTATAGGGAGAGTAGTGATTAGGGGCCTTTGGAAGGCTTGCAATCATGGCGCATTCCGCAATAGAAATCTCGGCAACTCCTTTCCCAAAATAAGTACGCGAGGCTGCTTCAACTCCATAACTGCCATGTCCATAATAAATCTGGTTGAGATACATTTCGAGTATTTCATCTTTTGTGAAAACCAGCTCCAGTCTGACAGCCAGGATAGCTTCTTTGATTTTTCTGGTTAATGTTCGCTCACGTGACAGAAACAGTGTTTTGGATAATTGCTGGGTGATAGTGCTGCCACCTTCAACCACACGCCCGGCTTTCAGGTTGGTTATAAAAGCTCTGAATATAGCCTTTGGGTCAATTCCAAAGTGATAATAAAAGTTTGAATCTTCTACGGCCAGAGCGGCTTGTTTCAAGGCCAGGGGAATATCTTCAAGAGGAATCATGATGCGTTTTTCTATATAGAATTCGGCAATTTTCTCATCGCCGCTCGAATAAATCTGAGTGATGGTGCTTGGATGATAATTCTTTAATTCACGAACATCAGGAAGATCTTTAGAGTAGTGAAAATATATGAAGCCCGCTCCTATGAAGCCTGCTATCAAACCAAAAAGAGTGAGAGAATAAAACGTTACCAGGAAAATCTTTACAAACTTGGAGCGTTCCTTTTTCTTTTTTGATCTAGCGGGTTTCTGGTTTTTGAGTGATTTTTTCATGTTCTACGTAAAGCGGGGATGGTTTTCTGGAAAGAAATGGTTATTGAATGGGTTAAAAGTTGAAAGAATTTATTTAGGTGGAAAGCGACCTTCTTCAAGATCTAACAGTTCGACCCAAGTGCTAATGTCTGTCCTGGAAGGGTCAATCCTGTTGCGAACTTCATTAAAATATTTTAGTCGATCCTCTGAATCCGGTCTTCGTTCAAGAATCTGGTCATTGATAAAATCTATTTCTTGGGCCTTTTTATTTTTAACCATATCCTCGGACCATGCACAAATTTCATCATCTCCACATTCCACTGCTTTTGTTGCAAATGCATCGGAATCAATTCGTAGGAAGTTCAAGATAATTTTATCAAGCGGGCAGGGGTAAATATAATCGGCAATATTGTTCTCCTTGAAGGCCCTGGCTTTGTCTATCATTCTTGCCAATTGGACCAAGCCTGCCATTTTTTCTTTTGGACTGCGGGGATAGGCTCTGGATAAGTCCATTCGTAGTTAATCAAGCCTGAGACGGCTCACCCTTTTAAAATTTTTAGAGGATTTAATGGCTTTAGCGCCTGTTTCACCTATTCGGTTGCGGAAAAGATCTAAGGTAGTCAGGTTAACAAGATTGTCTGACTCCGCTAAATATTTTGCCCCTTCTTCTCCTATGCGATTAAACTTCAATATCAGTTGTTCCAACTGTTCCAGGTTTGATGCGTTTGCCAAATGTTGAGCACCTGCTTCAGTAAGATTATTAGATTTTAAATTTAATGATTTTAATTTTTTTATGTATGGAGATTGGCACAGTGCTGACAACCCTGAATCGCTGATGCAGTTTTCTCCCAACTCCAAGTGGGTCACTTCAGAAAGGTTTTCCATACTGGCCAGGCGGGTAATTTCTCCATCGCCGAGTTTTTTATTTTCCAACTCGAGTCTTACATCTGCCACACCCCTGACAGTTTTATCTGCAACTAACTTTTCTATATCAACACTTTTTTCGTCAGACATGAAAAAACGGGCAAAAAATCATCAAATACAATACTTTAATAAAGGCATTTTATCATAAACTTATTGTCAGGCCGGGTCAAATATTAGAATAGAGCTTTATTAGATACAATATGAACTATAATTATGCATAATAAGATTAAGCTTGGTACAATATTTAAATGTAATTGAAAACTTATTATTTTGGGAGTTATGATATGCGAACCATAATTTCAGTTTTATTTGCCTTATTTATGATTTCTTCTCCTCTGATAGCTATTGCTGGTGAGGGACCGATGAAATTGCCTGAAAAAGCAAATGCAGATGCTAAAATGCATAATAATGAAGGTATAAAACATTGGGGGATGGGACATTTTGATGAAGCCCTAAAACATTTTAAAGAGGCATCGAAAATTGATGGATCATCTGGGGAAATCCACTTTAATGAAGCAATTTCTTATGACAAATTAGGGCAGCACGGAGTTGCGACCAAACATTTTGCTGTTGCCAAAAAAAAAGCAAGTGGCAAAAATAAAGAAAAGCTTTTAAAGTCGAAAATTCTGAATGGGCATTTAGGACACTAGAACAGTTTTCAATAATTTGATCGGGAACCTGAAACTCTTCGGGTTCCCGTTTAATTTTTGGGGTAACTTTTCAATTGCCAGTCGAATTGGCCCCGGTTTTGGTTCTTTTTCAGCTTAATTTGTGAAAAGTAATTGACTAAATACCTGTCAATTCAGCATTTGTTTTGATAGACTGGGTTTCAATCAGATCAGTCAAAAGGAGAAAAAGCTTATGATGGGAATAGGTTTTCCTGAGTTAATGGTAATTCTGGTCATTATTATGATCATTTTTGGGGCTGGAAAGTTGCCAGAAATTGGCTCTGCCTTTGGGCGGAGTATCAAAAACTTTAAAAGTTCCATGAAAGAAGCCGAAGAACTCGATGAGGAAACTTCTAGTGGGGGTGATGGTGAATCCACAGAACCAACTTCGAATGCAGAAGCAGCAGGTGTTGAGAATAAAGATGGTGCCAAGACAGCTAACAAGGCTGCTAAAAAAGAAGAGGATCTGATTGACGAAGCGGCTAGAGAAATTGAGAAAAATAGAATTGGAACTATTCGCACTAAACATGATGGACTGGTCCAGCAAGGAGATGTTTTTACAACATCTTTAGGAAGAACTCCTGGTGGAAGAGGGCGCGATCGTGGAGTCTCCAGAGATACATTCTAGCTCCGGAGAGCCTGATACAAAACTCTTTATTGAGCCGAGAAGAACGGTTGTTCGCCAAATAGAACTATTTCTGATCGGTTTCACGCCTGTTGGAGAAATGTATTTTCCCATCTAATGACAGCCCCAGACCTACCCAAATCAAATCTTTAATTCTTGTTACAAGCGACACGGTTAATCCCAGGTTGGCAGTGTAGCCCATTGACGTGAATATTATAATCAACCCTCCTTCAAGAGCACCGATGCTCAGTGGAATCATGAAACTACCTATTTTCACCAGTTGGGCAAGTGATTCGATGATCCATAATTCGTAAACGCTGACCTGAAAACCTAGAAAATAAAGGATTGCAAACATTTGCCCCAGTCCCAGCACCCAGCCGAGAAAAGCCAGCACAATTGCCTTGATCACTCGCCCAGGATACAGGCGATAAAAACCTGAGAAAAGCTCGTTTAGATGTTCTATTTTTTTTAGATTGTGTTTCAGGTCGGGCATATTTATTTTTTGGCCAATCCAATGGCAGATTTTTCCAAGTGTTCCTGTGACCTGAAAAACAAAAAACAAAAATATACTGGTAGAAAGTATTCCCATTCCAGCAAGGCTTATATTTTTGAACTCATCTGAAACTTTAGAAGAGTTCAAGATCATGATGATCCCCGGGATGAAGAACAGTATCAGACCTGTAAGAAAAGTAGTTTTGGAAACTATTTGAGAAGAGATTGCCTGCCTTAAACGGAGTCCATGATGTTCTTTTAGAAGCTGGGCTTTTAAAGGTTCTCCACCTAATGTTCCAAATGGAGTGATCACATTATAGGCTTCGCCAATCTGCCGGATCCGCCACAACTCCCAATTTGAAAAGAGACCGGTTTCTTCAGGACGAAAATTGCATTTCCAGGATAGTGTGTCCAGCCAGGTTACCCCGGCGTACAAAATCAGGACGACTAAAAAACCACCTCCAAGTTGTTTGAGCAGGCCCGGGATGGCTTCCAGATCAACGGATTTGATAGCCCAGCCTAAAAGCAGGCACCCGAATAGTAGAAAAGCCAGCTTTAATAATTTAGTCATAAATGGAGTGTAGGTGAAACAGGAAGATGTGGGGAAGAAATGATAGATGCTAAGGCTGTTTTTACCTGTCGCACTCTCCGCCTATCATGTTAATCATGTCAAAGGTGGGGATGATATCTGCAAGCATTCCACCTGTGCACATTTCACCCATTGCGGAGGTCATGGTGAAACAGGGGGGGCGCACACGACACTTGTAGGGTTTTCCTGAACCATCGCTAACAAGATAAAAGCCCAACTCACCATTTGCGGCTTCAGTTGGAAAATAGACCTCCCCAACCGGTGGCTTGAGCCCATCAATAACCATTTTAAAATGGGCAATCATTTCTTCCATTCGTGAATAGACATCAGGCTTCGCCGGGTTCCTTAAATATGGGTTTGCAACATTAATTGGACCATCTGGCATGTCTCTCATTGCCTGTTTTATGATTTTGAAGCTTTGCTTGATTTCTTCCATTCGGACCAGATAACGATCAAAATTATCGCCGGTTTTACCTAGTGGAATATCAAAGTCAATTTTGTCATAGCAAAGATAGGGATGATTTTTGCGGACATCATAATCGACACCACTGGCTCGCAGGCAGGGTCCGGTAAAGCCCCATGAGATAGCGCTTTCTACCGGTATAGCACCCGTGTTCTGCATACGATCCAGGAATATCCTGTTCTTGGTGAGCAAATAGTCCACGTCATCAAACAATGAGTCGAGTTTGGGATAAGTGGCTTTTAGATCCTCATCAAAACCTGGTGGCAAGTCGCACATCAAGCCACCTATGCGGATGTAGTTTGATGTCAGGCGTGCGCCACAAACCTTTTCCAGTAAATCCCACACAATTTCACGGGCTTCAACAAAATAAATAAATGCTGTTAATGCTCCCAGTTCAAGCGCAGCAGCAGCAATATTCGTGTAATGGTCTGAAATTCTTGCAAGCTCATTAGTGACCACACGGATGTATTTGCACCGCTCAGTTATTTCAATATCGCAGAGCTTTTCTACAGCAAGAGCAAAGCCAATATTGTTCATTATGGCAGAGCAATAGTTCAACCTGTCTGTATACGGGAAAACATTCGAGTAGGTTACGCTCTCGCACATTTTTTCAAACCCACGGTGCAGATAACCAATTTCGGTTTCCAGGTTGACCACGGTTTCTCCATCAAGCGTCAGGAGAAACTTAACGGTCCCGTGTGTAGCCGGGTGCGAAGGGCCCATATTCAGGACCATATGATCGGTGTGTAAATTTTCTTTTAAGTCTGCCATAGTGATTTATTAACCTGGGAGTCAGGTAAAATTGAATTAGTCTTAGCCCGATTTAGAAATCTTTACGTTGATTAAACCTTCTTCCCCATTTCGCAATGAGCTGACAGGAACATTTGTCCAGTTTTTGGGAATATATACCATTCCCTTACTGGTCACTCTACTTGTTTTGACTTTTACTTCTACTTTTCCTGCTGTAGATTCAACAACAATTTGATCACCTGTTCCAATTCCCAAACTTTTTGCATCATCAGGATGTATTTCTGCAATACACTCAGGCCCAATATCAACCAATGCTTTAGCGTGTTGCGTATAACTGCCTATATGGAACATGTGGTTGTTTGTTTGCAATGTGAAAGGATAGCCACCTCCATTATTATTTTGCTCAACACCATTATTATTGTTATGGAATTTTGGCGCTGTATTTGTGGAGTCTGGTACCCATTGGACAGACTTGTCTCCCGGAAAAACACCTTTGTAAGCTGGGCTGACATTTGATATTTCCTGCTGTACACTTGAAATATCTTTGTTTTTAAAGGGTTTGCCCAGTGCGTCTGCCAATTCAATCAATATATCAAAGTCTGGTTTGGAGGAACCCTGAGGAATCACAGCTGAAGTTAAACGTTGGACATGTCGCGACATATTTGTATAGGTGCCTTCTTTCTCCGCAAAAGTCGATGTGGGAAGAATAAGGTCTGCCATCTCTGCAGTTTCGGTCATGAATACATCCGTGACAACCAAAAATGGGACGGTACGTAAAGCCTCTTTAACCAACTGTGGTTTAAAGTAGGACTGGACAGGGTCTTCCCCGGCGATAAAAAGGAATTTTAAAGACCCATTTATACAGTTTTGGAATAAGTCACCAGCAAGATTTGTTTCTCCAAGAGACAAGGGTCCCCATTCTCCGGCAAATCTTTCAAGAGCAGACGCGTCATTGATAGATTGATATCCTGGTAAAAACTCCGGAGTGCAGCCCATATCGTTAACGCCTTGTGAGTTGCAATGCTCTCTTGGGGGATAGACGCTCACACTACCAGTGCTTCCATGTTGAACCAGAGTACAAAGATTGAGAAGGGCATTAAGAATTTCTTCACCCTGACCCGTGTCAAGAATATCATTCCCAACAATTACAAAACGGTCTGCGTCCCTTGCAAACCTTTCCGCAGCACGGGTAAGAACGTCATCCGGTAAACCTGTAATTTGTTCTACAGATTGAGCTGTGTATTCAGATAAAGATTGTACCCATTCGTTATAGTTGGGAATTGCAGACTGTGCTTTACCTGTATCAACCAGGTTATTATCAATCATGATGCGAGACAATCTGGAAGCAACGGCCAAATCGGTGCCATGCTTGTAAGTCATCCGGACATCAATTTGAGCCTTACTATCAAATACGACTTTTCGAGGATTGGCTATTAAGATATCTGTATTTTTGAAGATCGTGCCAAAACGGATTGAATTTCCCCCTACCGGATACTCAGAGGGCAGGTCGGAATTGAAAATCAGAACCACATCCGCTTCCTGGAGCTTAGTGATGGGCTGTGATGTAATACCATTCTCAAAACAGTTCAACATGAACTGATTCAGATACGGTGCCCTTAAGTTGGCCAGGTTAGTGACTTGAGTAGAACCAATCAGACTTCGGAATAACTTCTGAAAAAGAAAATTCTCTTCATTGGTGAGCTTCTCAGAGGCGATTCCTGCAAGACTGTCTGCTCCGCTTCGGTTTACCGTTGTCTGCATACGATCGGCTATGGTATTCAGAGCCTCTTCCCAGGTTACTTCCTGAAAACTTCCCCCCATGTTCATCAGAGGGGAATCAATTCGTTGATCATTGTGGATGATGCCATGGCCCAAACGACCTTTGGCGCATAGGTTGCCTTCGTTGATTCCAACATCGTAACTTTCATCTGCTTCAATACGGACAACCTGGCCTTTTTTACTTTCCAATGTAATGGTGCAACCCCAGGAACAATAATTACAGGTAGTATGTGTATTGGTGAACATGGCTGCCAGCCCTCTTGCCTGAGATGTCATATCCATCAAAGCACCCGTGGGACAGACTGTGATACATTGACCGCAAAACTCACAGTCGAGGGGTTCATCATTGGCAGTTCCAATTCCTACGCTCATGCCACGTTTGTGAAAATCCAGGGCCTGTACACCTTGGATTTCATCGCAAGCACGAACACACAATCCGCACATAATGCAGCGGTTGAGGTAGAATTCTATTATAGGATTTGACTTAATGCTGGGCTCGTTGCGCCTCTGGATCTCAAATCGGCCATCGAATAGTTGCAGCATATCCGTGTTGTCCTGAAGAGGGCAAACTCCCGACTTATCACAAATTGGGCAGTCCAGGGGATGTTCGACCAATAACATCTCCAGGCAGGCTTTATTGTAGCGATTGGTTTCTTCGGTTGCGGTTTTGATCTCCATTCCATCGCAAACTGGCTGGGTGCATGAATAGACCAGTTCTTTTTTGCCATCGACCACTGTTTCAACCATGCAGGTTCGACAACCCGCAAATGGTTTAAGTTTCCTGTTGTAGCAAAGGTTAGAAACCGGCACATCATTCTGTTTGCAGGCCTCAAGAACAACTGTGCCCTCAGGGACAGAAACCTTTTTTCCATTAATATCTATGTTGCAATCTTTTTGGGGAACGGTGCTCATGAAGCTGGTGCCTCCTCGGTTTCCGGGTCATCTTCTAACTTGTACTCGCCCAGAAGATCCAGTGTCTTTTCAGGGTCTATAGTTCCATGCGTGTCTTCGCCAATGATAGCCATCGGAGCGGCCCCACAGTTACCAAGACAGGAAGCAGTCTGTAATGTGAACAATTTGGATTTATCTGTTTCACCCGGGCCAATGTGATAACAATCATGAATTTTATCACTGATAATTGCAGCCCCTTTTACAAAACAAGCCGTGCCGTAACAGAGCTTAATAATGTATTTACCTGGTTCATTGATAAGAAGTTGTGGGTAAAATGATATAACTCCGTATATCTCCGCACGACTGATATTCAGAAATTCCATGACTAATTCCATAGCGGGGCCAGGCAAATACCTGTATGTTTCCTGAATTTTTTGCAATGTCGGGATAAGGTGACTGCGCGAATCGTCAGGAAGGTTATTTAGTATTTCTTCAGTCGGAGAAAGATCAACCTCTTCTTGTTCAATCTCTTCGGTAGCGGTCTCGTTGGTTTCCATGGGATAAACCTTTACGAAATTAATAAAATCAGTAAGTCTTTGCTTACCGATTTATTTAAAAATAGCCGGATTCAGGAGAAAAAATAAGAGTCTTATATTTTCATGGTTTATGGATAGTTTCCCGAATCCCTCTTGGAGGCCGAAGTATATAAGTTTAAAGGATTTACTGTCAACTTATTTATTGAAAAAGCTTGGATTGGGTAACCCCTTTAGAATCAGGAGTCACTATCTTATTGGAAACAGTTGTTGAGCTGGTATTAGATACTATTGGAGGTAAAGCTAAATCCCCGGTTTGTGAGTTGCTTATGTTAAATCAGGAAAATTTTTAGGGGACGAGAATGATATCAAGTTCTTTGGGAAAGACATCTTTTTGAGCTGAAGCTGTTGCATTTTCCATGGCTTTTTGGTTCAAGGCCAGTCTTTCATAGGCACCTGAATGATTTGGATCTAATTGAAGTACTCGATGATACTTGTCTTGTGCTTCTTGAAAACGATGGAGATTATCATAAACAAGCCCCAGACTGTAGTGAGCGTTCGTGCTTTCTGGAGTTAAATCTATAATCTGTTGGAAGGGTGGTATGGCTTCCATAAAGCGTTTTTCATCAATCAATACCCACCCCATATTGAATAGTGCTTTTTCATGTTTAGGGTTTAAAGCCAGAATTTTTTTATATTGATCTATAGCTTCAGTGTTGCGCCCGAGGATCTCGTAAACCATTCCCAGGTTGAAATAACCAGCCTCAAATTTCTGATTAGAATGAATTGCTCCACGAAACATTTTGATGGCCATTTCATAGTTTTGCTGGTTAGTGTATATAGCTCCCAGCTTATTATAGGAATCTGTAAAGTTTGGTTCTATTCGGGTGGCTTGATTATGGGAGTAAATGGACTCAGGATACATTTCAAGCTCCTGGTAGGTTTGACCAAGATGATTAAAGGTCAGTGAGGAATCAGGTTTGATCTTTACGGCCTTCTGTAAAGGAGCTATGGCATCTTGAGGTCTATTTAGTCTGATCAAAGTTAGCCCCAAGTAGAACTGTGCTTCAAATGATTCGGGTTGTTGTATAACGGCTTTTTCTAAATGGGGTAAAGCGCTCTCAAACTGATTCAACTCTACCAAGCTCTTGCCATATAACAGCCTCACTTCACTATAGTTCGGTGCGATTTTTAGGAGTTTATTAAGATGTTTTGTGGCTTCTTGATAATTTCCCAGTATTGAATTGAATTTTCCCAGTTGCAGTAACGTATCAAGGTGGTTGGGGTTCACCTTGAGTGCTCTTTCCAGGGAATCAAGCCCTTTTGCAAAGAGCCCAAGGTCGCCATAGGTGACCCCCAGTTTGTAATAGGTTTCTTCACGGTCAGGGTTGATTTCCAGAGCGGATTTAAATTCCTCCAGGGCTTTTTCAGGAAGATCCATTTTTGCGTAATTCCAGCCAAGGTGAACATGCGCTTCAACATGATTTGGGTCCAGACTTGTAACGCTAAGAAAGTTTGTGACCGCGTCTTCATAACGCTCATAGGATTGATGAATTTCCCCCATATTAAAAAATGCATCCAGATTTTCAGGGTCTATGGAAACAACTTTCTTGTATTGGTCTAACGCTTTATTTGATTCTGCCAGTTCTTGATATAACCATCCCATATTAAAGTGTGCTTCGGGGAAATCTTCATTCAATCGCAAGGCTTCCTGGAAACTTTTAATGGCATCAAGTTTTCTATCAAGTCTTGAATAGGCTACCCCAAGTTTAAAGTGAGCGACCGGGTTCCTGAAATCGATTCGAGCAAACTCTTGGTAAGCCGGTAATGCTTTATCGTGTATGCCCAGGTTCTGGTAAGCGGCTCCCAACCTTTCATATGAATCTGCAAACCCCGGGTTAATAGTAATAGCATTTTTTAATGGCCCAATGGCCTCTTCATTCCTGTTTGAATTGATATAGGCGCGACCTATACCGACATAAGCCTCGAAATAATTCGGGCTCAGTTTCAGGGTGTCCTTAAAAGCCTGTACGGCATCATCATATTTGTTTTGTCTGGTAAAGCTAGCACCCATTTGAAAATAGGCATCTGGATAAATTGGAGATATTTCCAGCGCTCTTTTGAAATGTTTTACGGCATCGTTGTACTCACCCAAGGCTGAATAGACTTGCCCCAGAGTGAAATGTGCGACAACCATTCGGGGTTTGGCTTTTAGTGCTGTTTTGAGAGGAATGACCGCTTTTTCATATTCTTCTAATTGCGCATAGCTCCAGCCCAGGCCGAATTGTGCATCTGAATAATTGGGTCCCAAACGAGTGGCTTCTTTGAAGGCATCAACGGCCTCTTCGTATTTAGATATTGCACCATAGCTGGTACCTAAACCGCTGTGAGCTGCGGCAAACAGGGGTTCCAGCTCAATTGTCTTCAAGTATTCTGCAATTGCTTTGTCATAGAGACCCATTTGGTGATAGGCCTGCCCCAGGCCAAAGTGAGGAGCATAGTCTTTAGGATCTGCTTCTGCGGCTTTTTTAAATTTTTTAATGGCATCTTCTTTTGCAATAACTGGGATTGCTATTGCAAAGAGGGGCAAGAGTAAGAAGAAAACAAAAACCTTTTTTAATGCATAATTAATCATAAAAACCTACTGGTAGATTCTTCCGGATATGATTCAATATTATGGATGGCAAGATCAGAGCCTTTTTGCTCATCTTCTTTTCCCAGTCGGACTCCAACTGTTTTGTCCAAAATTTTATAGACAACAAAACCAAAAAACAAAGCGATGGCAATGGCAACAAGCGTTCCAATCAGTTGTGCCAGAAAACTTACCTGACCTAAACCCCCCAATGCCTCCTGTCCAAAGATGCCGCACGCTATTCCACCCCATGAACCTGCTATGCCGTGTAAAGGCCAAACACCTAATACATCATCAAGCTTTAACTTTTCCTGTTCCCAGATGAATCCCTTTACAAAAATAACTCCTGCCATTGCACCAATTATAAGCGCACCAAATGGATGAACCTGATCTGAACCCGCACATATAGCAACAAGACCTGCTAGGGATCCATTATGAATAAATCCTGGGTCATTATTGGAAATCAGAAGAGCTGCAATAATCCCGCCGGCCATAGCGAATAGCGAGTTTATGGCTACTAAGCCTGATATTCCTTGCAATGTTGCGGCTGACATTACATTAAACCCAAACCAGCCTAGGCAAAGCATCCAACTACCTAACGCCATGAAAGGAACATTGCTAATAGGAATAGGGCGACTACGGCCCTGAGAATCCCATCTTCCAAAACGAGGTCCAAGTATTATTACAGCAGTTAAGGCAATCCAACCACCCATGGAATGAACAACTACTGAACCGGCAAAATCATGAAAAGGTATACCTCCTGTTAGCCCTGTTAACCATGAGCCTTCCTGCCCGAGAAAAGATATTTGCCCCCAAACCATTCCTTCAAATAAAGGATAGGCAATGCCGACAAAAATACATGCGGCTAATACTTGCGTACCTAACTTAGATCGCTCTGCAATTCCTCCAGAGATAATTGCAGGAATAGTGGAGGCGAATGCTAACAAAAAGAAAAAGTGAACGAGTTCATTGCCTTGGTTTTCTGTAAGCAATTTGCTGGCCGGTTTAAACATAAAAAGTCCATATGCGACTCCATAGCCAATGGCGTAATAAATAAGTATTGAAATCGCAAAATAGACTAAAATCTTTACTAATGCATTTACTTGGCTTTTTTTTCGAACAGTGCCTACTTCAAGTAAAGCAAAACCAGTTTGCATAGTAAAAACAATTACCGCACTAATCATCACAAAAATAACATCACTACTATCAGCAACCGAGCTCAAGATATTTTCCATTATTCTTTACCTTTTTAAGGATTTGTGAATTTGGTCACCTAATAAATTATCCTTTTATAAGGGGTGAAATATCATAAAAGCAACTATAGGTTTATCGACCTATTATCCCCAAAGCAAAAGGAAAAATTTTGATTATGAGTGCACTCCTTTAAACTATACAGTCGGTACTACAAAATAAAAAGATTTAAGGCATATAATTAAAGTCTTTTAAATAAAAACACTGTGAAACTGGAATATTTAATATATAACTATTAATAAAACAAATAGTTATAGGATTACGTGCGAGATAATTGCGAATTTCCTGTGAGGCAGGTAATCAAGGAAGAATCGCTGAATATTGTTCCCATTGTTTCTGATATCGTATCATTTAAAAGGCTTTCATTTGGGAAGCTTGCAGGGCTGATTCCATTTCGACTTTTCCTTGAGGTGAAGCTTTTGCTGAATCTTTTTCTTTGATTCATGCAGGTTGCTCTTAAAACGACTTTGACCCGTATATTGATTTTGGGATGCGCTATCTGGTAACGGCTTTTTATGCCCAAAATTTCAATTTTTAATGACCTTTTAATTGCAGGATTAAATTTTTTAGGCAAGAAGCCTAGTTTTGTTAATCCCTGGCGAATTCGGGTTGTAAAAATGTCTTTCAAGTCTCCTTGTGAAGTGACTGTAAACTTTCTTACTTTAAAACCGCCTTGCCATTTCGAAATGATATTGCTAGAGCGTACGTCAATTACTTTTATACCTACAGGAATATTACTTCCAATTATGGAGTTGTGAACCGGTATTGAAGGATTAATAATAACATGGTGAGAGTTTGTACAGCCTATCGAAAAAATTAAAAAACCTAAAAAAATATATTTTAAGTATAACGAATAAAAATTTTTCATTATAGTAAGGAAAATTAAGAAAATGTTGCTTATTAAATCATCATTTTTAGAAAAAAGTGAAAAAGTATAATATTCTCATATCTAATTCCCTATTTACCTTATTTAGTCAACCTGTCTAATATGTCTCACCTTGAATGATTAAATATGTTAGGTGATTTACTCAATATTTTCATTGTTGACTTTTTCTTCAAGACGTGAAAAAAAAATAGATCGAGGATGTACTCTTAAAGAATATTTCATTTGTTGGCTTTCCTTTGAAAGCCTATTAAGTAAAGGAAAGCTCCATTCAGAAATAGTTCCGGGTGAATGTGGTTGACCTTTAATAATATTACCACCTCTATGTGGGTTGTTAGCGAGTGTAAAACTATTTCCTTTGTCTTCTGGATTTTGTTTGTGGATATAAATCCACCCATAAATTTGTTTGATTGTGCGAGTTGTATTATTTTTAATTCTGAAGATAATCGTATTTGTTTTTTCTGATAAGTTATATTTGTTTGAGATACTGATTAATCCCGCATTAGCAAATTTCTCATTTTCATCTTCCTGCGCAATAGCCAGCTCTACATAAAGCGCCAAAACCAACCAAAATATTAATATAAAAAGAAATATATATATTTTTATAATTGCATTGTTAGTCATATTATTTAAGTAGTAGATTTTGTAATGCTTAAAGTTGATTCGATTTTACTTTCCATAACTTTGAAGATGTTTATTAAGTTCACCTGATTCAACCATATCTTTTAATTCTAAAACTACTGTCGGAGTAAACTCTGATTTTTTATATAACTTTCCAATTCTTTTCTGTGGAATAGTTTTAAGTTTTTGTTTTTGCCAGGTTTTAATTGTTTTTATCATGAGCTTTGCTCCAAGTTTCAAAGGTTTAAAAAGTAATATTTGTTCATTATCTTTTCTGCTTAATTTTATTGCCTCTTTATAAGCAATGTCTCCTGTGTCGGCTCTATTGTCTATTCGGTGAATAGTTGCAGACATATGTTTAAGTTGTCTTTCGTAAATAGGCCAAAAGTTACAAGATGACCCACGGTAAAACTCGGGATCTCCAATATGTAAATTAAATAATATATTAGAAAAAATCTTTAGAAAATTATTTTTAAATAAACTTGTTCCAAATACAGCAATAAACCCAGGTTTAGAATCTTCTATTTTAGAGATGATTTCAGGAGAGTTGAAATCACCTGTTTCTATATAATTAACTTTTGGTGAGTTTTTTGGTATTAGTTGCTTTGACCCTAGAATTTGTTTGCTCTCGTATTGTCTTCTGTTATCAAAAAACCAATTCCAGGCAATAGATTCTTCTATTGATTTAGGTTTTGGTTTAGAGTAATTATTCTTTTCAAGATAGACTTCAGAGATAGAAAAATGTGCGTTCAAATGCTGTATGAAAAACTGATGACGTTGGTCAGTTCCTGTCAATATTATGATGTTTTTGCTTGTTTTCACTATGTTTAATACAAGGTAAAAAGTTAATTAATGATATAAATAAAGCGTTAAGTTAGTTGATTTTGAGTTAAAGTCAAATGTGGTGTATGGGAACATGATTATGCGGCGTTCCTTTGAAGTTTGATAGTTTCCTCATTACTCCATCAATAAATTTGACGCCATTGACAACATCGGCTAATCGCCGGAATCCCC
Organism: Nitrospinota bacterium; assembly: GCA_009873635.1. Taxonomy (NCBI): domain Bacteria; kingdom Pseudomonadati; phylum Nitrospinota; species Nitrospinota bacterium. The sequence continues at coordinate 1,226 of WAHY01000023.1, read as the reverse complement.
TCAGTTTTCGCCAGCCTTTTTCTGCACTCACTCCAAGTTTATAAACCATGGTCAGTATGGTTGTTCTACTGACGCAGGCACGGGTCTTTTTGGTTCTCAACCGAATCGTAGAAAAGGTTGATTCTATCGGGTTGCTGGTTCTAATATGTGGCCAATGGTCAGCAGGAAAGTCATAAAAGGCTAAGAGTTCCTCGCGATCTTTTTCAAGGCACTGGGCTGCTTTCGGATATTTGAGTTCATATGTTTTAATGAATAGATCAAACGCCTTCTCTGCATTCTCTCTGGTTTCTGCCATCCAGATGTCCATGATATATTGTTTTGCTTTTCCCTGACTGTGTTTTGGGAGCTTGTTGAGGATGTTTGCCGTCTTATGTACCCAACAACGTTGACTACGGATTTGAGCAAAGACTTTCCTTTTTGCTTTCCAGAAACCCAATACCACATCACCCACAGCTAGCCTGGGTGATCTGAACCCACGATTCTTGAGGTTGAGTAGAACCTTGGCCCAGCTCTGCTCTGATTCTCGATAGCCATCTTCAATGGCGAGAAACTCTTTCTTCCCTCGACTTGTCACACCAATGATGACCAGAATGCATTGTTTCGCATCATCACTCCTGATGTTGAAATAAATGCCATCTGCCCAGATATAAACATAGCTCTCTTTCGAAAGGTCTCTTGTACGCCAGCCATCATACTCATTAACCCAGCATTGTTTGAGGCGGCTGATTGCCCCCGCAGACAAACCTTTTGGATTCTTCCCTAATAACGCCGCCAGAGCTTCTGAAAAATCACCCGTTGAGATTCTTTTGAGATAAAGCCAGGGCAATACTGTTTCTACACTCTTTTTCCGCTTGATATACGGAGGTAACAGCTCTGATCGAAAGTGAATCCCTTGTCTGCCTCGGTCTCGGGTCTTAGGAACCTTGATATCAACAGGGCCTATGCCCGTCATAATCTCCCTTTGGGGCAAGTAACCGTTGTGCACTACCAACGGTCTTCCTTCAGAATCTGTCTTATCCTGATACTGAGAAAGAAACTCGGTCAGTTCAGCCTGAACAGCCTTCTTAATCAACTCTCTTGCCCCTGATCTCAACAAACCAGTCAAGACATCGCCTTTCCCCTCTGTATTCTCAAGAGAAATAACATTATCCTTACTCATGGTGGTGCCTCCTTTGTTTTGCATTGTTTTTCTCGAAGAAAACAATCTTACAACAAAGGGTGCGCTA
>WAHY01000022.1:25886-33370 GCA_009873635.1 Nitrospinota bacterium | reverse complement strand
TGAAACTTTTTGCAAGTTGGCCAAAGAGTTACAAATAGTACTGATAGCCCCTATTTTTGAAAAGCGGACACCAGGCATTTATCATAATACCGCGATCATCATTGACGCCGATGGAAGCATCGCAGGTACTTATCGGAAAATGCATATACCTGATGACCCCTGCTTTTTTGAAAAATTCTATTTCACCCCAGGTGATACTGGATATAAAAGTTTTCCTACCCGCTATGGCAGGGTTGGAGTACTGATATGTTGGGATCAGTGGTTTCCTGAAGCAGCAAGGCTGACAGCATTATCGGGAGCACAGTTTTTGTTCTATCCTACCGCTATCGGATACCAAGATGAAGATATCAAAGTTTCAGAACAACAGATTTGCGCATGGAAAACCATCCAAAAATCCCACGCAATTGCTAACGGTGTATTTTTAGGTTCTGTTAATCGGGTTGGCCGGGAAAACGCGTTAACTTTCTGGGGACGCTCTTTCATATGCAATCCCTTTGGAACAGTAATAGGACAGGCAAAAGATGAATCACAAATTGTGATAGCACGATGTTCTCTCTCAGAAATCGAATCAACCCGACAAAACTGGCCTTTCTTAAGGGACAGAAGAGTAGATTCCTATCAAGATCTATCCAGATTGTATCTTGACAATGAATAATGAAATTCCCAAAGACTACCGTATGCCAGCAGAGTGGGAGCCTCATTCTGGGACCTGGCTAACCTGGCCGCATAATTCAGAAACCTGGCCCGGTCAGGATATGAACCAAGTCGAATCAGACTACCTGCAAATCATAAAAGTTCTCGCAAAGGGAGAACAGGTCCACGTTCTGGCACTAGACAAATCGTCCGAAGCTGATATTCATGAAAAACTGGTATCCAGCGGCATCAACATGGACCAGGTTTTCCTGTATGACATACCCACCAATGATTCATGGATCCGTGACTACGGTCCCAATTTCCTGGTTCGTGAAAACGATATGGCAATCAACGATTGGGATTTTGACTCATGGGGAAGAAAATATAAGTGGGAGCTCGATGACCTGGCGTGCAGTATTATTGCAGAGCAATTACACATACCAGGTTTTAAACCAGGAATAGTTTTAGAAGGTGGAGCGATAGATGTAAACGGTCGCGGTTCATGCCTGACCACAGACTCCTGCGTTCTCAACCCTAATCGCAATGGAGGTATCCGCCGGGAACTTATGGAAGAATATTTCAAAAATTATCTAGGGGTCTCAAAAACAATCTGGCTGCAAGGTGACCTTGAAGGAGACGATACAGATGGACACATTGATAATCTGGCCCGGTTTGTGAACCCAACCACTATAGTATGCTCTTTTGAGGAAAATGAAAGAGACAGAAACTATCTTGTTTTAAAAAACAATTTTGAACGCTTGCAAGAAGCGAAAGATCAGGACGGAAACCCATTCAAGGTTATTCCCCTGCCAATGCCGGGTTACGTTGGTTCAAAAACAGAGCGTTTACCAGCCAGCTATGCCAATTTCTACATAGCCAACCACGCAGTACTGGTACCTATTTACGATCACCCTAATGATCAAAAAGCTCTGGACCTTTTAATCCCTTTTTTCCCTGACCGAGAAGTCATCCCCATTCAATGTAAAACACTTATTTGGGGCCTGGGGGGAGTTCATTGCCTCACTCAGCAACAACCACGCCCAATAAAATAAATCCAGCTAAATCACGCGGCATCTAAATAATAAGCAACCATTGATTTAAGGAAAGTAACCCCATTACTAACCGCAACCCTTTGGAGGTTGATCATGGTGACAAAACATACCCCCCATAAATTCGCCAAAAACACAAAAACCCGAACAGAAATTGCTGATTATATGACCACTTCCATAATCAGCGTTGAGCCAGATACCACCATTTTTGATACGGCTAAACTATTGACTGAAAAACATATTGGCAAAAAACAATTTTCGACACCTTCCTGTCACAGAAGACGACAAAATTGTAGGGATAATTTCGGTTAGAGACCTTGTGGCTTTTTTCGCTAACCCGCGGTTTAGATAATCAGGAGTCGGTGGAAGACTCTGCCTGCTCTGGAATTTGAGGAGTGTTTTTAAGTCTATCAAGTTCTTCCTCTAAAGAGGAAATAGACCGTTTTTGTTTGCGAATTGTGGATTTTAATTTAAACCGGTCAAAAATGCCCATCAACCATGCGATCAAAAATCCCAATATTAAGGGAAAAACAAGCACTATCATTAGCGGCAATTCAATAGCATGGAGTTCGAGTTGTAAATCGTAATAGTTAAGTTCCACCGATCCCATGTTCTTCACAGCGAACGAAGCAATGACGATCAGCAATAGGATCGATATTATGAATTTTATGGCTGGCATGAATTGAAAACTAAAGGGGATCTATAATAATTCGATGGTTCTACATTGTTGCAACTCGCCACCCTTTGGGTCGCTCATGACCAAAGGCGATACTCAGGTTGCCTTAAAGGGTGTAAGGGAAGACTACACTATTATTCGTCTTCGTCGTCCTCTTCTTCATCACCACCTTCTTCTTCCCCACCTTCAGAGCTTTCCGCTTCTTCAGCATGCTCGGACTCTTCTGTAGCGGGTTCTTCTGCAGCAGGTTCTTCAGCCGCGGGCTCTTCTGCAGCGGGTTCTTCAGCCGCGGGCTCTTCTACAGCGGGTTCTTCAGCCGCGAGCTCTTCAGCATGAGCGGCAGGTTCTTCAGCGTGGGCTGGAGCTTCTTCTGCCGGTGCTTCACCTGCTGCTGCGGCTGCGGGTGCTTCTTCTAAACTGATGATTCCTGCAGGCATACCCTGAGTGGCGCTTGGGCCTGCTCCCAACTCAGTCAACAAAGCTTCTATACCTGCTACGACTTCATTGGATTTAGCTTTGACATCAGGTGAGTTTCCCATAGACATTTCCTGGACAGTAACCAATGCTCGTTTCAGCTCCATCACAGCCATCATACGCTCATAGTTACCAACCTTATCTTTCAGCCCGGAAATATCTTTATTAACTTTATTAAAACCATCATCTACATGTTTTTGCAGAGGAGCTATTTTTTCTTCAAGGCTGGTTACAGCACCGTCCATACCCATCACCCGGGTATCGAGATCACGGACAAAAAACAGAATGAATATAATCGCCAAAGCCGCCATGCCAAAGCCCAAAAATGCAACAGCCTTTAACATATTCATCTCTTCCTGTTCCTCCTGGACAGGGGGTACAGGTTTATTGAATTCGGCTTCTTCGTTCACGTTATCTTTTGAGGCTCCCTGAGCATAATATCCGCTCGCGTCTTCTTTTTCCTCACGCTTTATTTCTTCTAATCGTTCTTCGGGAGTCTTTTCTTTGCCTTGATCATCCGTTGTCATAGTTCAACCTTTAAAAAATATAATTTTCTTATCCCAAATCGTCTTCAGGACAACATTCAAACAAACTAAACCCGCCACTCAACATCTAAATCATATATAATCAAGAGGTAGATGAGGACAGAAATACCAACCCTCAAGTCTTTTTCAGAGTCATCCTCAGAAAAATGCTCCGATTTTTTTCTACACGGAGAGAAAAATGAAGACTGATAGTACAAGCGGAGTCCGTATTTTGTCAAGAAAAATCAGGGTAAATATACTGCTCATTCTCAGCCTGTTTTTACCTGGATGGCATATCCATCAAAGCTTTGCAAACGATGCGGAACTCCTGATGAGCCCGGAAATGGTGAGTGCCATTCCCATGGACCAGAGAGTCATTGTCGACACTCGCCCTTCATGGAAGTTTCTTCTCAGTCATGTTCCCGGGGCCATAAACCTTTCCGACTGGCAGGAGTTCACAAGCACGCAAAATGGGATAAAAGGGTTACTCAGAAACGATAAAGATTTTATCTCTAAAAAACTAAGTCCTCTCGGGTTTTCCCCTGAAAAAACTATTATTGTCTATGGCGACCCTAAAGACCCCTGGAGAACAGATGGCAGGTTTTTCTGGATGTTTGAGCATTATGGTTTTAACAAGGTAGCTATTTTGAACGGAGGATTAACGAGCTGGAAAAATGCTGGCAAAAAAGTTCAAAGAGGACGCCAAAATCCAAAACCCGCCACTGGCTTCACCTCAAAAAATATTCAATTAAATAATAAAGTTATCGCAGATAAATATATGATTAATAATAGTTTTTTAAGCTCTGGGTTTTCGATTATTGATAACAGGACGCGGCGCGAGTTTGACGGGGACACCCCTTATGGATCACCAAGAGGGGGACACATCCCAAACGCGATCCACATCCACTGGCCCGATTTTTTTCAAAACGACGGTAGCCTCAAAGAATTGAAAGACCTCAATATATTATTGAAAAAAAACGACATTAAACCAGATCAGGAAATCATTGTTTATTGTACTGGAGGGGTCCGGTCGGCGATGGCCTATTTTGTTTTCCGTTATATGGGATATAAAGTCAGGAATTATGATGGCTCATGGTGGGACTGGAGCCAGTCATCTTTTCCTGTGGAGGCGGGTTCATGATGGTCGAATTTGCCGAAGTCGCGGATGCCAATGATATTCCCCCGGGAGAACGAAAGCGTGTTGAGGTGAACGGTGAACTCATCACTATATTCAACCTGGAAGGAGAACTGTTCGCCATATACGATCGATGTCCACACAAAAAAACAGCTCCGCTGGTCCGGGGTACTTTAAGCGGCGTTGGCATAAAGTGCCCCAACCACGGATACCGGTTTGATCTCAAAACAGGGAAATGTGACCGGGGAAAAGAATGGAACACACGAGTCTACCAGGTAAAAGCAGAGAACGGTAAAATCCTCGTTGGCCCCGAAATCAAAACAACCTAATGGGAACCTTCATCATGACTGTGGGAAGACCCTTCTTCATGACTGTGACCACCACCATAACCTCCACCTCCGGAACCTTCAGCCATAGGCATTCCAGCAGGACGGCCCAAAGCTTCAGAACCATGCTTCAATGCTTCGTTGTAATGTTTTAACGCTTCCCTGGCGTGCTGCAATGAAACAGGACCATGGGCCTTTAAATCTTCACTGGCATCCTGCATTTTCAAGCTGAACTCCAGGTGCTTCACCATTTCTTCCAAGTGAAGATACCCTTCTTCACCATGCCCAAGTCCCACACTGGCATGACCGCCGGACTGAGCCCACGCAGAACCCCCTGTCAGGGAAACCAATATAACCAATATACCTAGATGCTTCTTCATAATACCTACCCCCTTCATCATAGCTATCAAATAATATTATTGTACTCCTTTAGGAATTAAAAATTCAGGAAAAAATCATGGCATCATTACTATCGTTTCTCACATGGATGCTGGAAATAGAAAAAGCCCCCGGATCCATCCGGAGGCTTTGATTTTAATTAAATTTAAATTTGGTTAAACCTGGGTACGCATCACTTCCTGATAAGCTTCCACTATTTTGTTGCGCACCTGCATGGTCAGTCGGAACGCGAGGTCGGCTTTGCCCACAGCAATCATGGTTTCGTGAATATTACGGGTGTCCCCGGCAACAAAATCCTGAATGGCGTTATCGGCTTCCTTCTGCATGGTATTAACCTTATCCAGCGACTGCGCGAGAGTATCGGCAAAAGATGGACCATCGACATTCGATGAGTCTCCCTTCGGTGTGCTCAGTCCTTGCGATGGACCCGGGCCTTGCAAACCTTTTAAATGGCTGGATACAGTAATGTCTTTCATATACTAAATATCATCAAAAAATATCTTATTTATTATAACAAAAAATCATCAAAAAGTTTCATTATTGGGCCGCCGATTCAGTGATCGCAGAGCGGACGGTTGATCCCCGTTTCATCATCAATTGAACCGTTGCGTTGTAAATAATCTGGTTTTCTGCCATTTTGGCCATTTCGTTATCGATATCGACATTATTTCCATTGGATTTTGCCGCCCTGTCCTCTTCAAACGGATCTGGAGTCAAATCTCCGATGCTGGATGGGTTTGGCCCAAAGTGCTTTTCATTGGTTGATCTGAGGTTCAGCGCCCCTTTAGATCCCAAAGCTTCACGCAATTGCGCCTGAAAATCAATGTCGCTGGCCTTGAACCCCGGAGTGTCCACATTACTGATATTTGAAGAAATCAGGTTCTGGCGCGTCGACATCATGTTCAGGCTCTTTTTCATGAGCGTGGGAACAGCGTCTGAAAACAGTATTTTGTCAATCAGTGGCATATCAAATCTCCTTGCCGTTTATAGAGCAAAACGTATGCCAAGCGGCCAGAAACACTATTTTTTTCTCAGCAAGGCTATAAACCCTTATTTTTAAAACTGTTTGGGTGTGGGACTATAAACCGGCCTCCACCCTTCCCTCCATCAAGATCCCGATAAGCGACTGAAAACCGGCGTTTTTTGCCGGTTCTTTGACATATTTTCCTGCCCCAAATTAAAGGAGCCAGTAGATACCCAGCTTTATCAACTCCATGAGTCGGATGATCTTTTGAGCGGTATGTTTAGTTTATTCGACTTCCAGCTGGCCCCAGAAATCATCCAATTGAAGGTGGAGCCGACATAGCCAAAACTACAACTCCGGGTTAGCAAATCAATATCGATATTGTGCTTTGCACATGCATAGGATATGGGGATTCCCGCTATAAAAATTAATTTCTGATGCAAAGAGAATTGCATAACAAGGAATTTGTAAACCCATATGCTATAGTAAGAGTTGCTCCAATCGCCTCTAAGGCAAGAAATGAGATACCCCCTAAAGCAGTATTGGCAATGTCGAACTCAGACCATTTCCGATACTTTTCAGGCACATAACGTAGTGAGTATTCCTCTAAACTTTCATCATTTACCCAATCGTTATAAGTCTGTTGTTTTTCGGTCATACGATAAATTATTGATTTAATTAACTTTTGTAGTTTAAGCGATTTATTTTTATTTACTAATCAAAAAATTAAACTGCCTAACTCTTCTGAACGCAAAACATCTCATACCCTGTTTTTCAAAAGATAGGTTCATAAATACCTATATTTATTCTATAATTATTATTTTACTATGTATTTTTATTACTCAATTATATATATTTTATGAAACCGAGCACTTCTGAAGTACTAATATCCCGCTATGGCAAGGAAAGTTTGCCGGATATTCTTCATCACATCGCCACCCGCCTGAAAAAGCTTTATAACTGCAAAACGGTACGGATCTATCTCGAAGATCTCTATGAAGGGATGCTGATTTGCCAATACGTCACTGACCAGAACAAGACAAATGAGCAACATATCTCAAAATTTGTTTCCCCGGAAGACTCAATCATTTCACAGGCATTTTTGAAAAATGAAGTGGTTTTCTCGTGGGACGAACCCGAGAAGTTCGCCAAGATACAGAATCCTTTTGAAAAACTAGCAGGCATCAAATCAACCGCCGTATTTCCTATCACCCATCAGTTTCAGCCCATTGGTACCATTAGCCTGGATTGGGGAAAGGTCGGTGAGTTTCTAAACAACCAGCAAAAAAAGGAAGTTGTCGACT
>WAHY01000022.1:0-25786 GCA_009873635.1 Nitrospinota bacterium | reverse complement strand
GCAGGCATCAAATCAACCGCCGTATTTCCTATCACCCATCAGTTTCAGCCCATTGGTACCATTAGCCTGGATTGGGGAAAGGTCGGTGAGTTTCTAAACAACCAGCAAAAAAAGGAAGTTGTCGACTTTCTGAATGATGCAAGCGGAACCATCGATCGAGCCAAACGATTTCATCAAAAACTTTCGTTCTCACGCCATCTCGATTTAGCACGAAAAAAAGAAGCGGCGTGGATGATGATGCGTTCAGCAGTACAACTCATCGACAAACTGGCTTTGGCTTCAGTTTGGGTACCTTCTTCTATTCAGAATCCAAAAGTCCAGGAGCTCAGCAACCAGATTGAGATTCTTTCGGCATTTTCCAAAAATAAAGAAGACGTTCTGATTTATAACAACCGGGATCATATAAACATACACAAAGAAAACCTTATCAACCGCATCGTCAGGCATGACAACCACAAAGGCCTTATCGCTCGCGATCCAGAGTTGAAGGCCGTCTATATTGAGGATGTCATGGAAGAAAGTTTCAGCCGAAAAGCTGTAGCTAGAAAAATTGATCTGGTCTCGCTTTACCAGGTCCCTAAATTCAACTTAAAAACAGGCCAGCTAGTATGCGTCGTAAACTATTACACCAACACTTCGCATAAATTCACCAACTTTGAAAAACCATTATTGGAAAACCACGCAGCCATGGTGGAAAAGTTGATTCTTGAGGAAAACCCGGAGCATGTAGAAATTGAAGTTCTCAGCGAAATCGAAGAGCTTCTATCCGATACTGATGATAATTTATCCTCATTTCTCGAAAAGATATTGGCAAAAACTTCCGAATTGATAGGAGCTGATTCTGGAACTATTTCCATTCAGAAAGTTATTGATGGTAAACCCTGGCTTGTTATTGAAGATGAGGAAGGACATCTCGTTGGTGCCAAATCTCGTAGTTGGATAAAAAGTAATTTTCCACTCATGCCCGTAGGTGGCGAAGAACTTTCCCCCGAACAAAGATCCATTAATGGGTATGTGGCACATTTCGCAAGACCAGTGTTAATTGGCAATGTGAGAGATGACAAGCAGACACAAGGGTTTTATAAAAATCTGTCAGGGCAAATCCAGTCTGAATTAGCCGTACCCATCATTCACGGTAGTCATGTTCTGGGAGTGATAAACCAGGACAGCTTTCAAAAATATTTCTTCACCCAGGAACATCAAAGAATCCTCCAGATCATCGCCAGCCTGATCAGTCAGAAAGTCAACAACCTCCTGCAGATTGAAAACCTGAAGCGGGAACTGCTTCAGCTCCGAAAAGATATTGAATACCGCGATCCAAAAGTTTCTTCCTATCACTTCGGAAATGTTATCGCAAAAAGTCAAAAAGTAAACTCACTGGTCGATCAAATCCAAACCGTAGTAGAGTCTATTTGCAACCGCATGTTGAACTGGGAGGGAAGCCAGGAACATGAAGTGATGACAGGACTACCGAGCTTGCTTGTTCAAGGGCAGACTGGATCTGGCAAAGAGTTTTTTTTCAACAACATTTATTCTCACCTCAATGATATTTTCCAGAAAAAGAAAGGAGCTCAATTCAAGCTTCCTATAAGAAAAACCAATATAGCCGCATATAGCGGAGAGCTCACTTACAGCGAATTATTTGGACATAAAAAAGGGGCTTTTACTGGTGCTGAGTTTAACCGCCAGGGAATTCTTGAGGAAGCTAATGGAGGGGTGGTCTTTTTAGATGAAATTGGTGATGCAGATCCAAAAACTCAGGTCCAGTTATTACGATTTTTAGATACTGGTGTATTCATGAGGCTGGGAGAGAACCAGCCTCGGATTTCCAAAATTTTTCTGATAGCTGCCACTAACAAAGATTTGCTCAAGGAAATTAAAGAAGGGAGATTCCGCGAAGACCTGTATCACCGACTCAATGCGTTGAGCTTCAAGATCCCCCGTCTTAATGAAAGAGAACAGGATATTGAAGATCTCGCAACACATTTTTTGGGCATATTGTTCGGTTCCTATAAAAAAGAAGGTGGTACTCCACCACAACTGGAACCCGCGGCTGTTGAATATCTCAAACAACATTCCTACCGAGGCAATGTAAGGGAGTTGAAAAATATCCTATTAAGAGCTATGTTGTTTCGCAAAGGGACAATGATCAGCAAAGCTGAAATCGTGTCAGCGTGTCAAACATCATTTACCGAATCATCACAAGAAGAAATCACCGACCATAATATTATTGACACTTTATTGAGCCAGTTTGAAAAAGGGGAAGCTGATTTCTGGACTGATATTCACCAACCATTCAAGGCCAACCACTTAACACGGGATACCGTAAGATCGTTGATTTTAGCCGCAAAAAGTAGATATCAAACCAATCTGCCGGGTCTGGCGGTTAAACTGCGAGCCTGCAAAACACGTTCGCATATTGAGACTGATGAGAGAAAAAAGTTTATTAGCTTTAAAAACTTTCTTTATAAGACAGTGAAGATATCATCCAATTGAAGTCAGATAATGAATTTGGTTATGTTTCTTTGGCAAAATCAATAAATTCTTTAGAAACTTGCAAGGTTTAATTTATACCCCTGGCAACTCCACTCGAACTTCCAGACACACCACTTAGCTGACTGTCTCCGAAATTTCGCCCTATAGTTGAGTCGTGAGCATCACCTATGAACTCCATCGCAAAACCAGTTCCACTTGATTCAGTAAAAACTATACCCCAGAAGCTTAATTGACTAAGGTTTGCATATTTTCTAACAGAGCCAACAGTAGTGGCACTAATGGGTGCTTCATTGACCGACACAGCTCTTAAATTGCCAAATTGTGCCGCATCCTGAGTAAAAATCAAATGCGTTCTTGAGTCAGTAAAAGATGCGTTTGAGGTATTGATTGTAGGGTGCGTAACATTAACAATGAAAATTCTATGGGTCTCACCTGCATCAACAGTGAATGTGGTTGCTCGTCCCGCACTGGTGTTGGGGACCGTATTCATTCCACGCACTTCTATAGCAACTCCGATTTGAGTTAATGCTGTATCAAGGGAAGGATGATTAACAGCCATAAAAGTATAACTATCATTGGGTACAACCTGAGCATAAGGGGATATTACCATTCTCGCCTTATCTTCTGACTCGGGCACCTGAGCAAATGAGACACAAGGAAATATTATCGATACAGTGAAAATCAGAGGTATATAAAAAAAGATAATAAAAATTTTATGAGCTAATATATTTTTTATAATATTCATTTTCATTAAAGTACAATTAATTGATTCCACTTACAGCAGCTGAATCATCCATGCTGGGAGTTGCTGCGCTGTCATGCATGTCTCCAATAAATTCCATGGCAAAACCAGTGGTGTTAGACTCAATGACAACCGCTCCCCAAAAGTTAAGCATTGTAATATCTTGCCGCCCATTATTTAGGCCACGTGCTATCGAAGGATCTGTTGCCACTGGATCGATTCTAAGGTGTCCATGCTTGAAATTGGTTGTGCCAACAATGAAACTTGCCGTAGGAATGTTAGTTGAGTTTATCGAAGAATTGGTTCGAGTTATAAAAATTCGTTCAGTACTTCCACCAGATATTGTGAAGGTGACTGCCGTTCCAAACGCTGTCAAATCATTCTGAATAGCATTGATAACCACACCAATTTGACTTGCAATTGTTGACAGAGATGAATGGGAAACAGCGATAAAGGTATAGCTACCTGAGTCAGATTGCCAGTATGGTGAAATCACATGGCTTTTATTTTCAATAGCTATGGCATGATTGAGCTGGCTAGCACAAAATATTTCCACAACTAAAAATAATAAGGCCAGATTAAGCTTTTTTATCATAATCGTTTCTTCTTCTACAACGATTAATAAATATAAAAAATTTATTTATGGTCAGGCCATTATAGACCAAGTCCATCTATGAATATATTAATCCTATTCACAATATACTATCGTCAAAAAATGTTTTTTACTAAAATAATAGATATCATAATTATCTGCCCGTGCTTATTTAAAAAAATCAAGTCAGGGTCAACCTAAGGCCTATCTATTAAATCCTTTATTTTCATATATTTAAAGAATCTATCCACAATCAAACCAATATAACATAATATAATTAGGAATCAGTTGAAGACAATATTTTTATAGATATGGGGATAATTTTTAACTAAACTCAAGAATAAACCTTATAGGCTTCAAGAATCGCTGAACGAATGCTGGCCTTTAAATCTTCAGATTTTGGATCAACCAAGTCGTAAAACATTCCATCTTTTCCTTTCTGAGAGGGGTAACCAATAAATAATCCGCCATTTTTGGATGCAACAACCCGAAACCCTTGATCAAAATCGCATTATCAATGGTGACGTCAGCATAAGCTCTCAAGGATGATTCCCGTTCACCTGAATCAAAAGTATATATTTTAACTTCAGTAACAGTCATTATTAAGAAAGAGTAATTCATGCACCCAAAACATTGATCTAATATTCCTTCTCAGGGATTGATTGACGTCCATATATATTTTGCTAAACTGGTTGTAAGTTTTGACCGTATTATAATTGATGGTAAATATCCGGGTACCTCCCGGATATCTTGAAACAACTTAAAACATCGCATCAGAACTTGGCCTAATCCATCTACCAATTGTAGATGTCTTGAAATTAAACTTCATATGCATCAAACTTATTTAAGGAGTAGCTAATGTCAACAACCGCAGTATCTGAAGATTTCAAAGTTAAAGATCTATCCCTGGCTGATTGGGGACGTAAAGAGATCATCCTTGCCCAGAACGAAATGCCCGGTCTAATGGCCCTGCGTGAAAAGTATGGAGCAACGAAACCTTTGAAAGGAGCAAGAATTGCCGGCTCCTTGCATATGACAATTCAAACTGCGGTTTTGATGGAAACGCTTGTCGACCTGGGTGCTGAGGTTCGGTGGGCCTCCTGCAATATATTTTCGACTCAAGATCATGCCGCTGCCGCCATGGCTAAAGCTGGTATTCCTACATTTGCGTGGAAAGAAGAAACTGAAGAGGAATATTGGTGGTGTACTGGTCAAACTTTGCTGTTTGAAGATGGGCCCAATATGATACTCGATGACGGTGGTGACCTGACAGCCTATGTTCACGAAAAACACCCTGAACTATTGACCAGTATCAAAGGTGTTACAGAAGAAACAACCACCGGTGTCCATAATCTATATAAGATGATCGAAAAAGGGACACTGAAAATTCCCGCGATGAACGTGAATGACTCGGTAACCAAGTCAAAGTTCGACAATCTTTATGGATGCCGTGAATCCCTCGCCGATGGAATTAAAAGGGCTACAGATATCATGATAGCCGGAAAAGTAGTGGTTGTTGCTGGCTATGGCGATGTCGGCAAAGGTTGTGCAGACTCCATGAAAGGACTGGGAGCAAGAGTAGTTGTTACAGAAATAGACCCAATCTGCGCGTTACAGGCGGCAATGGAAGGATATGAAGTCACAAATATGGAAGAAGCTGTAAAAGAAGGTGATATCTTCGTCACGACCACTGGGTGTGCAGACATCATTTGTATAGAACATATGGAAAAAATGAAAAATGATGCCATTGTCTGCAATATCGGTCACTTTGATATTGAAATTCAGGTAGATGCCCTTAACAAGTTTCCTGGAATTAAAAAAACTGTCATTAAACCCCAGGTTGACAAATACACTTTTCCAGATGGACATAACATCATCCTGCTGGCAGAAGGAAGACTGGTAAACCTGGGTTGCGCAACCGGCCACCCATCATTTGTAATGTCCAACTCATTCACCAATCAAGTACTGGCGCAGATCGAATTATTCAATAAAAAGTATGAGGTTGGTGTTTACACCCTTCCAAAAATACTCGATGAAGAAGTAGCACGTCTGCATCTGGAAAAACTCGGTGTAAAACTGACAACACTAACCGATAAACAGGCTGAATACCTGAATGTTCCAGTAGAAGGCCCTTACAAGCCTGATCATTACAGATATTAAAAGGTTCAATAAATAAAACCGGTCTCCCAAAAGGGAGGCCGGTTTTTGTATTCCTTTAAATTCCCCTCACCCATTCCATTAAGGAATATCTTTTTAGACAAGTTATTTTTTAAAGAATTCTAACATCATCGGGAGGATTCGCTCATGCGCATCTTCGACAACATAATGCCCAGCATCTTCAAAGCGGTTTACTTCCGCCTGGGGGTAAATCTCCTGCCAGCGTTTTAAAAAATAATCTGTAAAAACAAAGTCATGCGCTCCCCAGATAATTTGCACAGGATGTTCTCGAAACAATTTCAGGTTATCTTCAATCTCCTGGATCACCTGATAGCTCT
Source organism: Nitrospinota bacterium (assembly GCA_009873635.1). Classification (NCBI taxonomy): domain Bacteria; kingdom Pseudomonadati; phylum Nitrospinota; species Nitrospinota bacterium. Next base: position 19,461 of record WAHY01000022.1, on the reverse strand, counting down.
GTGAATCCGGACCCACCGGTATATCCTGTACAAAGCGCAAATTAGCCACCCTGTTTGCAAAGCTGTCATAAGGCTCCAGATAACCTTCCCGAACTTGTTTTGTCATCCTATCTCGTTTTATGCAGGCCCAACGAACGGCACCTCTCGCAAAGGCGTTGAATCCACGTATAGCTAGAGCGCCGAATATTGGCAGTCGACACAGGCTGAGACTCAGGGGAAGCGGTACATCACGAGGTATAAATGCAGCAGTATTAAAAATCACCAAACGCTTGATCTTTTCCGGGTGCCTGACAGCAAAACCCATTCCGATCGCTCCACCCCAATCGTGAATGACAAGAGTGATATTTTCCAGCCGTAAGTGTTCAACCAGTTTCTCAAGATTATCAATGTGTCGGGAAAGTGTATAAGGGTAACTCTGTGGTTTATCCGACTTTCCCATCCCCATGTGGTCAGGCACCACACAACGATAAGAATCCTTAAGCCCTAAAATCAGATTTCTATAATAAAAAGACCAGGTAGGATTTCCATGCAACATGAGGACAGGATCATCCCCGGAGCCTTCGTCCAGATAATGGTAGCGTAACTTTTCAAATTGCAGGAAATGGGATGAAAAGGGGTAAAGGTTTGTCACCATTCAACACCCAGCATCATGCAATTGAGTCCACTTCCAATTCCAAGTAAAGCGGCTTTGTCGCCAGGCTTGAGCACATTTTTTTCTACTCCCATTGCCAATGTTGTTGGGAGTGAAGCAGAGCCTGTATTACCTAGAAACTCCAGGGTTGAGAAATCCTTTTCAGGATCCAACCCCACATTTTCATACATAAGCTTTCGGTGTCCTTTGCCAACCTGATGGCAAAAAACCCGACTTACCTCTTCATTATTCCAGCCAAGTTCTGCACGGGTACGCTCCCAGGTTTTACCTGCAAGCCTGCATCCTTCCAACATCAAGTTTTCGGAGTCGGTTTCCATTAAGGGCGACCATTCACCACCAGCGCCGCTGTCGTCACTTCCACGGCATAAATGGTTGAAGTGAGTTTCGGCCATGGAAACTCCTCCGACCAGACGATGTCCCTTCAGGGAAATTTTGCTGTGCGCCAAAACGACACCCACAGCGGCCGAACCAATTGTCAGAGAAGCAAAAGAAGATTTAATATTATTTCTGGTAATATTCTGTCGGGACAACAATGTTTCAATGGTGTTGTTGACGAGTGGACCACCGTTTTCCCCAGCTACAACCAGCCCAGCTAATATCTGATTTTGTTCAATCATATTGGCAACAATCATCATACCGTTGAGCACCCCCAGGCAGGCATTGGATACATCAAAAACAAAAGATTCACCAGGCAGTTTCAGATTATTATGAATCACAGACGCTGTGGAAGGTTCAAGAAAATCCCTGCAAACCGATGCTGAAATCAGACAACCAATTTGATCTTTATCCAAACCCGATTGAAGAATTGCCTTTTCCCCTGCGATGGTAGCCACCTCGCTTGGGAAAACACCTTTTTTCCAGAAACGCCTTTCCTGAATTCCGCTCATCAACTCCAAGCGACCTTGAGGAAGTTTCAGCCTTTCATAAACAGGAGCCAGTCGTTTCTCAAGTTCATCTGAGGTTACAATGTTTTCAGGAAGATGATAACCCAAGCCTTCAATTTGAACATTTTGGAAACGCATATTACCTGGCTTCTTCAATATCTATGTTTTTATCTTTAAGATCGATGAACTGCATTTCATAATACTTCTGATACAACCCACTACTTGCAAGGAGGGATTCATGCGTTCCCGATTCAACAATTTCCCCCTTATCCAGAACAATGATCCGGTTTGCATGCTTGATGGTAGATAAGCGATGGGCGATTACAAAAGATGTTCTATGCTCCATAAGATTGTGCAAGGCATCCTGCACCAGCTTTTCTGATTCAGAGTCCAGTGAAGATGTCGCTTCATCCAGCACAAGAATAGGAGCATTTCTTAAAATAGCTCTGGCGATCGCTATTCTCTGACGTTGTCCTCCTGAAAGTTTGACTCCCCGCTCTCCGATGAAGGTGTCATATCCCTCATCCAATTTTGATGCAAAATAATCCACATGAGCGGCTTTGGCTGCCTCAAGAATTTCTTCACGAGAAACCTCTCTCTCACAACCAAAAGCAATGTTGTTCCAGATCGTATCGTTAAATAAAAACGTTTCCTGAGTCACCAGGGCTAGTTGATTCCGCAAAGAAGCCAGCTTATATTCCTGGATCCTCTTACCATCAATTAAGATGGATCCGGAGGTCGCATCAAAAAACCTGAATAACAGATCCACCAATGTTGTCTTGCCAGCTCCACTCATTCCTACAATTGCAATGACTTCAGATTTTTTAACAGAAAGGTTTATGCCCTTCAAAACCATTGTACTCCTTGACGGGTAATGAAATGAAACATCCCTGAATTCAATACCATCATTGAAAGAAAGGAAGTCATCTTCACCCTCCCAAAGTTTTTCTTCATCCTTATCAAGAATTTCAAAAACTCTTTCTGCGCCTGCCAAAGCTGTCTGAACATTAGTATAAATTTTAAACAAAATTCGAATGGGAGCATACATCATAAATAGCGCGACAATAAAAGCCAGAAATGTTCCCTGGCTGATATCACCATTCAACACCTGACTTCCCCCATACCACAAAATAAAAGCAGCACTGACAACACCCAGTACCTCTAGAAATGGCGAAGTGATTTCTAAATACTTCACATTCTTTTTCATCACTCCCAGATAATTATTATTGTCCAACTGGAATTTTTCTAATTCACGAGGCTCCATACCAAAGGCCCTGACAACTTTAATACCTGAAAAAGACTCAATAATTGTAGAGTTGATATTACCCAGTATTTCCTGCCCCTGACGCGAGAGGCTCCTCAGTTTCCGGGAAATTTTAGAAACCGGCAAAACCGTTACAGGAAAAATAATAAGTGCCATAATCGCCCAGTCCCACTTCAGGTAAAACACCCACCCCACCAAACCGATCAACATCACTCCATTCTGCAAGAACTCCTTCATCAATCGAGTAACAGTGGACTGCATAATTGCCACATCATTATTGATTCTGGACATGAGTTCACCAGTTTCATGGTCCTCAAAAAAAACAAACGGGAGCTTGTGAATATGGACAAACAGCTTTTCCCGGAACTTCACAACCAGTTCCCATGAAATTCCAAAAATGATGAGGTTTTGAGCGTAGGTCAGCACAGCTTTGATAACATACAAAAGGATCAAAGCCAGAGGAATCACCTTCAACATTAAATAATCTTTTTCAACAAATATTTTGTCGAAGGTTTTTTGTATAATCGGGACAGGAGAAGTCGCTATAACACCGACCACAACCGAAAAGAAAATAGCAAGATATAAGCGACCTAAATAGGGTTTTAAATTCCGGAATAAACGCTTATAAAGGGACATTAGCTACCAAGACTCTGAGACAGATGGACCAGAATATAATAGAAAAAAGCCCCTGGATATTGAATAATATTCAATATCCAGGGGCTATTAAAATCTTTCTTTAACCTGGTAAAGCTGTAGGTTTGACTAATTTTTAGCCGGAATGAAATCTTCAAGAGCAGCACCGTTTTTAATGGCTTCTTCCATCAACTTAACGGACTCGCGGATTCCTTCCTCGCAAACTTCAAGTGAAATATCCTTGATATCATTTTGAAAACACCAAGCCATTACTCGGTTGCGGGTGTTATCCCGCATGAACCCCTGAGGAACTCGCTCCAATCTTTCCAAAGCTTCTGATGACCAATTAAAATCGTCTGCACTCAATTCGGCACCAACAGAACGAATGTCGCCTGGAATTTCTTCACTATTTCCATTACCATTGTCATCCTTAACAATCTTTTCGTTCAAAATTTTATCGAGGAATGCTACAGTAACTGAACTTACTTTTTGCACGCGCGCATTTTTCTCGACACGAGCATGGGCTTTTCTTCTCAAATGACCTTTCGGAAAACTGTTAAGCCTATCCAATGCTTCCTGAGTCCAAGATACCTGCACACCATCAGGCAAAGTTGTAAAAGTAGTAGAATCCTTAGCCTCTGCTTCAGTAGCCTCAAATTCTTCTTTGTTGACGGGAAGTAACCTTTCAGCACCAGCATTACAAACAGTGCACTTAACAACATCACCTTTATAAAAAGTATTACAACTCGTGCATTTCAAAGTTATCTCTTCAGGAGGTTTACCAGCATGAGCTTCTGCCATTTCCTCTTTCAGCATACCCAAACCTTCAGGGTTGTTCGGGTCCATTCCCTCCTTCTTCATTTTTTCACCGATAGCAGACATTGCCTGCATGGCACCAGCTGGAAGAATCTCCTGCACAGCTTCTGTAATAACGCTGGATGTAATCATACTGTGACCTCTTTCCAAAGAATAACGGAGAATTGCAGAAGTTGCCATTGGCCGAACAAAACCTGGTATCTTTTTTAATCGTTCCTTTGCTTCAGCAGTCCATTCAATGCTTTCTTCTGCCTGCAAGTCTATCGGTGGCTTGTACACTCTACTTGAGAGCATCACGTTACAGGGGACCAAACGTAAGAGATTCTCGGCGTTTCCGCCAATATCCATATCAGGAGCACTGTGTACTCCGATCCTTCCCAGAATAAGTAGATAAGGGTTCTCCTCTCTTGCATACTGAAGGACTTTTTCAAATACCTTCCCGTCCAAAAGACGGATTGTGCATTCTATTTCTTCCTCTTCGCAAACTTTACGGGAAATCTCAAGATGTGCCTGGTAGATTTTAGCTAATCCTTTATCAATGATGTCTTCGTGGAGTTTTTCCTGTTGCTCAAATTTAAAAACTTTTGAAGCTTCGCGAGATAACACACCAGTCAAGCTATTGAACATGGCATAATGAAAGTATGGGTCAAATGTAGAAATAATTTCCAAAGGTCGATTAAGCTTTTTCGCCATATCAATCCCTGTCAGCAACCCACCAAAGGATTGACCACTACCATCAACAGCAACAACAATCTTTCCACTTGAAGGCCTTTCTCCATGAATCTCAGGACAATATTTAACAACCAGCATATCTTTTGTGGTTCGGCGGATAACTCTTTCCGCAACAGTACCAATCAAACTATCCTTAATGGCACCAAGCCCCAAAGCACCCATTACAACAAGGTCGTAGGGAGACTCTTTAATATCACGAACAAGCTCAGTCCAGTTACGTCCTTCAAGAGATTTTCCTTCAAAAGGGATACCAAGTTCTTTACATTTATCCTTGGGAACATCCAGATAAGAATCACTGATCACTTCCATGCCCTTGGTGATCAATTGATCATGAATGTTTCGTTGCTTTTCCAGTTCTTCTTCATCTTGATATTCTTCAGGAAGTCCGCTTTCCATTTGACGAAATCGGACGTCATGCATTTTTGCTGCATAAACGTGACTTGCGGTGATAGTTGTTTCCGAACCTCCAGCCAGCTCAAGTGCCAGATCCACACAGGCATTAGAGTAGTCAGAATTATCTACCGGTATATAAATATTTTTAAACATGGGGTGAATGTCTCCCTTCCAGAAACCTGGGATATAGTTTTGAAAAATTGGTATCTTAAATATTCTAAAATTACAGGCTTTTTTTATCCAGTAATCAAATGCGGAATTGCATGCAACCAAACACTATAAAGACGAACGGCATTCTAGCAAATTATTCATCCCTGTCAATTAGAATCAGGACAAGATAATATTGTAATTATTGGTGTTTGAAGAGTTTGAATAAAGCTGTCCAAAATTTAAACAGGCTTGCCCCTTCAATCGTTTATTAAGAAATAGTATACAATGGTTGCGTAAAAATTTTCCAACAAAGACCATTTAACAATACACCTTAATATAAATACCGTAAATCAATAAATATCAATTATTTTTATAAAATACTTGCCTGGCAAAGATATTTTGCCAGAAAACAAATTTTTCGCTACAATGCTTTCGCCTGGCTAAATTTTATTTTTTAGGGGCTAAAACCGCTAACAGAAGGTACAACGACATTGGAACCCTGAGTCAATCTTTCTTCCAAGTCAATTCCCGAACCAAAATCCCGATATGTGATAGCCGTTACAATCTGGGAAGCATTTAATAAGGAAGCACGATGCTTTTTAATCAACGAGAAGAAATAGTCCAGCAACTTAGTAATATTGCCACCCTTGATAATGGTGGCTTGAAAATAGAAAATGCCGACACCCTCAAGGGAGAAGTGCTTGATCGACTGATCTACAATGCCGTTCTTAATCCTTCAGCAGAAATAAAAGGGCTGAGTCGCTTTATAATTAAGTCCGCGGCTCTTGAGCTGGGAATAGTCAGTTCATCGATTCAGGAGCTGTATGATGCCCGTGGTCGTGGTGAAGTGAAAGGCTTTACGGTTCCAGCCCTAAATATTCGTGGCCTGCCCTATGAGCTATGCCGGGCAATATTTCGCACCGCCATCAAGACAAATGCTGGCGCGTTTATATTCGAACTGGCCAAATCCGAAATGGGTTACACATTCCAAAAACCCCAGGAGTTATCGACCGTCATTCTCGCTTCCGCAATTAAAGAAGGGTATGCAGGTCCTGTTTTCATTCAGGGTGACCATTTCCAGGTTAACGCCAAGAATTACGCCCAAGACCCACAAAAAGAAGTTGCGGTTATCAAAAACCTGATTGAAAGTGGAATTAATGGAGGGTTTTATAATATTGATATCGACACTTCCACACTTGTCGATCTCAGCAAACCAAATGTTGTTGAGCAGCAACGAGCCAACTTTGAAGTTGGCGTGGAACTCACTCAACATGTTCGAGATTTAGAGCCAGAAGGTATCACCGTCTCCGTGGGTGGAGAAATTGGCGAGGTGGGAAAAGAAAACAGCAATGAACAGGAATTGAGGGCCTATCTCGACAATTTTAATGAGCTTTTGGAAAAAAATCGTAGCGGATCTACGACCATCAGCAAAATTTCCATCCAAACCGGGACTTCTCATGGCGGTGTGCCTCTTCCTGATGGAACGGTAGCAGATGTTAACCTGGATTTTGATACGCTTGAAAACCTGTCGAGAATATCTCGTGAAGATTATGGACTCGCTGGAGCCGTGCAGCATGGTGCTTCCACCCTTCCCCAGAACCTGTTCAATAAATTCCCTGAATTGGAGACGGCAGAAATTCACCTGGCTACCGACTTTCAAAACATGATCTACGGCAGCGAGCTGTTTCCCGCAGGTTTTAAGGAAAAAATTTATGCCCATTTGAGGGAAAAGTTTGCGGACGAGAAAAAATCCGGACAAACCGATGAGCAGTTCATTTATAAAACCCGTAAAAAAGGATTTGGTGAATTCAAAGCAGAATTTTGGGGATTATCCAATGAAATTCGCGATGGCATTGGAAAAGAATTGGAAGGTAAAATGACGTTTCTCTTCGATAAACTCGCTGTACAAAATACTAAAGATGCTGTCGATAAAACGATTTCTGTCGTACCTGTTAAACCTGTCCTGGAAAACGAAATCTCAACTTGCTAGTTGAAAAGGTCAATAGATTATCCCAGCCAAACTTTCATATTGCGTTCTTCATCATTTCGCTCAAACAAAACTTGAGGTACAAAACAGGACTTTCTAGCTTTATTTTGAATCAATTTCAAATTTATCTTCTGCTTACGAATACATTCTTTAACCGATTCATCCATCACCCCTTCAATATCATCAGCACATCGACCGGGCATGGTGAGGCTCACTTTGTAACCATTAGATTTCACCACTTGAACTTTAAGATAGCGGGCCATTGAATCAAAGGTCGGGCCCTGAACACTACTCGACACTTGCCTCAGGGTCAGAGCACGTGCTTGTGGATAAATATCTGAAAGAAGTTTATCCAATGTAAACTGCCAGGGCATTGGAACATCTAAACGTTTAAGCATGGTGATCAAACCATGCAGGGTTCGCATCAGGAAAATCAGTTGAGGCGGTGCTGAAGAACGGAACCACCATTTCATCTCCCCAACAATCTGGTTGAAACGCTCACTCATTCTCCAGTCCTTTACGTGGTATGGAGCTTCTATCAAAAAGGGCTCAAACAAAATAGACATCAGGGCAGGAAGAGTCGGGCGCAAATCCTGCAGTTTTTCAGGATCAAACCCCAAACCCGCAAGGCAAGTCACCGGATCCAGGTTTTCCCTGTCGCGTAAAGCCAGTATGATTCTTAAAAGCGTTAACCGAACATCATCAGGTATTTCCATAACACTTCCAAAATCATAAATAATTAACTGGAAATAATCTTTTTTGTATTGACGAAATGCAAAGTTCGCAGGTTGCGGGTCAGCATGGACAAAGCCTTGGCGAAATAACATATGAAGATAATGTTGCAGCAATAACCGCGCCATTGCCTGTTTCTGTTCAGGCATCATAGTTTCCGCCTTATCCAAACCAAAACCCTCTTCCCTTTTTTGAACTAAAATATTTGGCCGGGTAACATCGTTGAACACTTCCGGCACTACAATACGTTCCAGCGGGGGAATTTTCTGTCGATAATTTTCCTGATGCCCTGCCTCAATCCTGTAGTCCAATTCTTCGCTGAAATTATTCCAGAACGCATCGCGGTAGCCATCCATCTTGAAACCCCATTTTGCCACCGGCCCCACTTTTGGCAACCAGCCCATAAGGTTCATTTCAGCTTCAACCGCTGTCGCAATTTCAGGATACTGAATCTTCACCGCCACTTCTGTCCCGTCCTTAAGTTTACCGAAGTGCACTTGCCCGAGCGATGCAGTCTTACAGGATTTCTCCAGTTTTTTAAAAACAGTATCCCAGGGTTTACCATAGGCAGCGCTGATCAGTTCCACCACCTCATCAAATGGAATGGGTTCTAATGAATTGTTGAGGGATTCACGCAGACTTTGATCTTCCGAATCCATAGTCATGAACTGACCAATCTTGGCAGGCAGTCCTCTCGACTGTCCCAGAAGTTCCATCAAATAGTGCTGAGCCCAATGGCGCTTGTCTTCAGTAGACGATTTACGCAGCTTCCTTGCAGCAGCCCCTAACTTAATAAGATTAGCACCTCTTTTAAAAATAGATCCTAATTTCATAAATTTTGAGAAAGACTAACGTTTCAAACCGTTCTTGAATTGACTGACTTGTGAGATGGTTCCTTCTGGAACCTTTTCCTTGCTGCCTTTGGCTCTCATTAATACTTCAAGCCTGGGGGTGTCTGGGTCTCGAAAAATTTTACCAGCTGTCCTGGCAACATCCTCTTTATTAAGATCTTTTATTGCCTGAATCAGTTTCTTTTTAAAACGAAAATCCCCTTTCTCATCCGTTGCAAGAGCATAAAGGTCTCCTGCAACTGCCCCTATACTGTCCCCTTCTTTTTCCAGCGCGACAATCAGACTATGCTTATGTCTCTCAAACTCCTGATCCGTCAAATCAGCAAATAATTTTTTAGTGCCCGCCAACCATGCATTGACCCTTTTACTCATTTCAAAAGGACCGTGAGTCGATGACTGAATCACCAAACGAAAAAATATACGTTCTTCAAGGCGTTGATGAAAACTCCATACGATATACCCTAATTGCTGATTGGTGCGCATCTGGGTATAAAAATCACTTTCCACAATTGATGCAATGATTGAAGACTGGGCCAGAGATGAAAAACTCTTCTCACCAACCTGAATGGCATAAGCCAATGAGTTATTATTATCTTCCACTTCCCGGCTGAACCGGAACTTTTTAGCTTGCGGCATGATCTCAACCACCTGCCCAAACCGCTCACTTTCAGGCAAGGATTCACTTCCTAAAGCTGTCAGCAAAATGTCGACACTTTGTTTTGCTTCAGCATCCGACCAGTTCCCATGAATCATTCCAGTTATATAGACCCTGTCGTACAAAGTTTTAGCATAAGCTTTTACATCTTCCAAAGTAATCGCGGTCAAGGCTTTTAGTTTCTCTTCTTCTGTATACTGATCTTGAAGAAGCATCAGCCAGTTATAATAACCCCCACGGGTATAAGCCTGGCCCAGTTTCCGATTCTTTAATCCACGCACCATCGCTTCTTTGATATTGGCAAACTTCTGTTCATCAACCTTAACTTCTTTCATGTTGTCAGTCACCAGCCTGATCAAATCACCAATACGCTCTGAATAACCTCCTATGCCCAGAATCACTCCCTTCTTTTCTATAGAAAGGGCATAAGATAACCCCGCCATTTGGATGGGATAAACCAGTTCATTCAAGCCTTCCTGCATCATAGCTTCATAAAGTTTGGCCAATTCAAGGTTTTTGGGACTGCGATAGACTTTTGGTGTTTCTATTCTAAATGTTAATGAAACTTTTGGTTGTTCAAAACGATGATCATATTTAAACCAGACTTTTGCCTTATCATCATCCCTCACTAAATGTGGATACTCTTCAACTTTCTTTAAGTTATAAGGAATGAAATTATTTTTCTCCGGATAAAATATGCCCGCTACTTTTTCCGGATGAGATAATTTACTGAAAGCTTTGCCTCCAATTTCCCTTAATGAATACTCGGCATCGTAGTAGGGAGCTTTGCTGTCAGTCTCAGCAGAATTGTGGCTCAATACCACCAATGCATTTTCTGGAGTCAAAGAATCCAACACTGCTTTATAGGCAGAGGGTTCGTATTCTGTAAAGAGGTAAGGCAGGGTCTCAACATCCTTTAACTTGTAATCCTGCATGAGCGCAGCTTTCCCTGCAACAAACCCCATTCCCTCATCGGGGTTCTTCCAGTCAAAGTTAATCTGGGCCATGGCCTGGGTTTGCTTGAAGGTGTATTCTTCAATCCCATGTATTTGAACCATGTCAATGTATGCAAAAATAAGCTCCAGTATCCTTTCATATTCTTTCAAACCCTTTTCAGTCAGAGAAATATTAATACCGAAAGAGTTGATATCAGGGTGGCTGCTTCCACCACCAGCGCTGAGGCTCAAAACAAGTCCCTCTTCCTTTAACTTGGAAAGCAAAGAACCCTTTCCTTCATATCCCAGCACTGACCCAACAATTGACGCAGGCTTGCTGCCCTGATGATTCTTCAGTCGAATGGTTGGGAAATCAATTTCGAGCGAGCGGATATCCTTAATAGTTTTAACCTTAAGCAGCCTATATTTACCTTTAAGCGGCTTTCTAAACTCAGGGGATACTTGTGGGACATCAACCTTCCTGTCGGGTATGCCAGAAAAATATTTCCGTGCAACACCTGTAAGGACTTCAATAGGCTTACTTGAAATAAGAGCCAGCTTCATGTTTGAAGCCGCGTAATAACGTTCGTAAAAATCATGTAAAGCCGGACCATTAGTGCCCGACAGCGTTTGCCGATTTCCGGTTCCAAAATTAGCGACAGGATGCCCCGGTTCCGATATCAGGCCTGCCACGTAGTTCCCGCGCCATCCATCATTGAGCTTGTTTTTTTCATGCTCATTATTTACCGCCTTGACCTCTCGTTCTGAATAGGTTTTATCGAATAAGGGTGCCTTGAAAAAATCACTGAAACGATCTAAAGCCTCATCAAATCCATCATGGGACACCTGAAAGAAATAATTGGTAATGTTTCCACTGGTGTAAGCATTGGATCCACCTGAATGAGAATCGAGAAACTTCTTGTAAGAACCCACTTCCGGGTATTTTTCAGTCCCAAGAAACAACATATGCTCCAGATAATGGGCCAGCCCTGCTTTCTCGTCTGGATCGTATAAATAACCCGTACCCACGGACAATGCGGCAGCACTTCGATGCACATCCGGGTCGGAAATCAGAAGAACATCCAGCCCGTTTTCCAGTGAAAGAGTCTGGGTTTTACGCTTGTCACCTTTAACCGCTTCTGCAGAAGATATAAATAATGCTATCCAGAAAACCAGAACCAATCCGGTTTTTAAAAATTTCGCTATATGATTCACAAACAGCCTCCAGTTTCTTTAAATCAACTATTCAGAATATAAAGTAAACATCCATCACCGTTTTATTATATCGGTCTCTCAACATCAAATGGGGTTAATTTTTTTTAATGTAACGATTACCAGTTTTTTCTTTTAATAAAATATGAGATGAGATTGAAGTAAACCCCGTTTTAAAAAAAATAAGGTTCTAGTAAGAATTAATACCGATCAGAAATATGCCGACCAGAATCAACCCTCCTGCAAACAGACGTTGCGGACCAAAGGGCTCCTTTAATTTCCAACACCCCCAATAAACCACCATCAACACACTGACCTGACGAAGGGAAATAATTGCACTCAACGCTTCAAATTGAAGCACTACGCAAATCAGTCCGTAAGAACCCAGGGTGGCTATGCCTGCAAGTAGAGCTTTATGCCATTCCTCTCTCCAGGTTTTAAATACATACTTTGCTGGATTAGTGCTGAAAATATAAGTGTTGCAAATAATAAAACCCACAGTTGCCTCAAAGAAAAAGAACGTGATCCCATTAGCAAACGGTTGATCCGGCAAAAGGCTCAAAAATGAATCCATCCCTTTTTTATCCACCAGGCTGTAACTGACTACCGTTGCCAGTGTGTAGAAAGCCCAACGTAAATCCTGGTGCCCCATAGCTTTCAACAGGTTTTTAAATCCCCGTATCAAATGTCCTTCAAAGTGCAGGATATAAATAGCTGTCAGGATGAGACCGATCGCAAGAAATGTTGGAAGGTTCAGATGCTCGTCAAGTAGTAACCAGGCAAATACAGGAACAAAAACTGGAGCCGACCGGGCAATGGGATAGACATAAGAAATATCAGCAGTAGCATACGCCCTGGAAAGACAGAGTATATAGACACCGTGCAAAACTCCTGAGAGGATGCTCCAGAAAATAATCTCTGAATTTAAGGGAGGCATTCCGAAGAAAAAATAGGCGGTCAGGGCCATAATCATGATCCAGACCCCCTTCATAGCGGAAAAATACTGGGAATTTTTGCTGGTCTGGGTCAATATGTTCCAGAAAGAATGCATCAAGCTGGAGAATAGAACCAGTCCTATATTAAAAAGTGACAAACGTTAAGCTCCAAAGCACGATAACTCATAAACAAAACTTACTGTATGCAGACTAAAATCGCATTCATTTCCTATCCGGTCTCTAACCTGGACAGGGCAGTGGAATTCTACCAGAAGGTATTACGAAAAGAACCTCTGTTTCACAGGAAAGACTGGGCGGAGTTTGAACTGAATGGCCAAAGGCTGGCATTACAGAAGTCTCCTGCTCCAGGAAAAGTTGGGGCTACGGTTTATTTTCTCGCCCGACCTATTGAAGGTTTTATATTCCGATTAAAGGAACTGGATGTTGCTCTGGATGGAAACATAGAGGTCCATTCCTACGGCAAATTGGCTCATTTTCGAGATCCTGATGGCAATATCCTTGGCCTCTATGAACCACCGGATTAACATACTAACAGGCTGAGAAGGAAATCCCATTGAGCGTGTGCCTCTGTTGATGTACAATTGCCTATATGAACAATCCACTGACACATTTTAATGAAGAAGGCCGTGCACGCATGGTCGATGTTTCCGATAAAACTCACACCTCACGAAAGGCTGTGGCCTCAGGGAAAGTGTATATGCAACCGGAAACCTTGCGACTTATACAGGAAGGTCAGATCAAAAAGGGTGATGTGCTGGCAGTCGCACAAGTTGCAGGAATTATGGGATCCAAGCGCACCCATGAAGTGATACCCATGTGCCATCCTCTTCTCTTAACAGGTGTTGACATCAGCTTTCAGGTTAATGAGGACCCAGATCCTGACATCGGGCTCTGCTCCATAATCGTCAGCGCCACTGTTAAAGTGACTGGACAAACTGGCGTAGAAATGGAAGCACTGACAGCGGTTTCAATGGCGGCACTCACTATTTATGATATGTGCAAAGCAGTTGATAGAGGCATGTATTTTGATAATATTGGCCTGACTCATAAATCAGGCGGAAAATCAGGTACTTTCAACAAAGAAGTGGTGGAGGCAGGGAAATGATTGTTATTAAGTATTTTGCCAGCCTTAAAGCCATAGCAGACAAGGATGAAGAAACCGTGGATATTGAAAAACCAATAACCATGGACCAGTTAAGTGATATTATTTCCAAATCAACTCCGTCAATGGGTGAGATTCTTCGAGAGAAAAAAGTAATGATCTCGGTCAATCAGGAAATGGCCTCTGCAGAAACCATCATAAGAGATGGGGATGAGGTGGCATTTCTGCCTCCATTCTCGGGGGGTACAAAATAAACTAAGGACATAATCATGAGCACCACTACCTTTTCTAAAGTAAGAATTCAGTTAGAAGATTTCTCGGTCACTGATGAAATAGAGGCCATGAAAAAAGTTTCGCGTAATATTGGTGGCATTACTACCTTCCTGGGCACGGGAAGAGAGTTATCGAAGGGAGAAAATATCACCCAACTCAACTTCGAACACTATCCCAAGATGGCAGAAAAAAAGCTTGAAGAAATACGTGAACAAGCTATCAAGGATTTTGGAGTCATTGATATGAGTATCATTCATCGCATTGGCCCCATAGATATTGGTGAAAATATTGTCTTGATCGTAGCGGTTGGCGAGCATCGAAAAGAAACGTTCAAAGCCTGCGAATGGGCCATTGCGGAACTGAAGCGCACCACACCGATCTGGAAACGCGAAACCACCTCCAAAGGCGAAATCTGGGTGCAAGATACCCCTTGATCCTAAATGAGCAATCGCTCTCTGCACCCCCTTACCCTAACCGTAAACAGTCGGCTGGCCCGCTGGCTTTTGCTGGAACATGATGAACAGAAGAAGCAAGCGGGTGAGAAGGCCTGGGAGACCCCCCAAATATTCTCCTTAGAATCCTGGCTACGTAACATCTGGATCGAATCCTGGCCCTCTAAATACCTCCTCAACCCATTACAATGTGAAAAAATCTGGGAACAAATCATAAGTCATGATTCTACGCGCCTTGAACTTCTCCACTTACAAGGGGTCGCTTCTCAAGCAAGTGAAGCCTATGCCCTGATCCACAAATATCGCCTACCCCTGATCCCCAAGCTTTATGAGCTGACGTATGAAACAAAAATATTTTTGAACTGGGTTGGGAAGTATGAAAGACGCCTTTCCGCGCTTGACGCACTGGATCCATGCACACTCATGGACGCAGTCAAAAGTTCCATGGAAGCAGGAACAATATTCACCCCGCCATATATACGAATACGGGGTTTTGAAGAACAAAACCCGCAATTAAAAAACTTTATCGAATTTCTTGAAGAAAAAGGTTCCCAGGTCGACTTCGTGTCAGCAGTGCCAACAGAAGAAAGTATACAGCAAATGCAGAAAATGCCCTGTATCCGGGAATACGAGAACAAACAAGGGGAAGCCGAAGCTTGTGCGCGCTGGATAAGGTCAATATTTAAACCGGGCAAAAGAATCGGCATAGTTGTTCCTGAACTGGAAAAATACATCTCCCTTCTAAAACGAGAATTATCAGCAGAACTGGTTCCCGATTCCATTTTCAAGCCGGATGAGCAAGTGTTCAACATATCATTGGCTCTCCCTTTGTCACAGGAGCCTATGATCAAAGTAGCAATAGATCTGTTGAACATAAAGTCAGCTACCATTACTATCAACAAATTCCTATCGTTCATCCAGAGTCCTTTTTTGGGTTTTGCATATCCACCTTCCCAGGAAATATCAGATCTGGAACGCAAACTCAGAAAACGAAGGATTCTCTCGATATCCCTCGATCAATTCGAATCAACCTATGGAAATATTCCTCAAATAAAGCGACTCGCTGAAGTTTTGAGATCCTGGGTCAGTCATAAAGATTTATTTACTCTGAGCCCTTACGAGAACAACTTATTACCGAGTGAATGGACTGAAAAAATATCAGCGGTTTTAAAAGCTTTTAATTGGCCGGGCTATTCGAAGGACTCAACCAGCCATCAATTCGTTCTGTCAAAAAGGCACCAGTCATTTGAGACATGGAAAAATTGTTTGAACCAACTAAGTTCTCTAAATCAGATCCTCGGTCCGATTAACAGAGAAAAAGCCCTGGAATATTTTACGAACATAGTGCAAAACACACCCTTCCAGATCAAAACACCTGAACATTCTATTCAAGTTGTAGGCCTTCTTGAATCATCTGGAATGCAGTTTGATCATTTGTGGATCATGGGTTGCCATAGTGAAGCATTGCCTGCTCACCCTGAGCCCAATCCTTTTATTCCTTATGAAATCCGTAACAAGTTTTCTATCCCACGTTCAAACTCTCAACGCGAGCTGGAATTTGCTGAACAATCATTGAAACGGCTGATAGTAGCCAGCCCAGATGTACATTGCAGCTTTCCTCTTCACGAAGGTGATATGGACCTGGAAATCAGTCCACTAATAAAAAGCTTTCCGAATATTGACAAGACTAACTATCCCTCTAAACGAATCAAAGATCATATACTGACTTTGACTGATCTTGAAGAACTCACCGAACCCGAGTTTTTACCAGCAACTGACACAGAAAAGCGTTTGTATTCAACTGAAGGAATTTCCTCCGGTTATGCCCTGCTCAAAGACCAGGTTGAATGCCCCTTTCGAGCTTTTGCCCGTTACCGGTTGAACAGTGAGCGCCATCAAATTCCTGAAGTTGACTACGACAATCTTGACCGAGGTAACGTAATCCATAAAGCTCTGGAGCTTTTCTGGTTCGACACGGTTGATTCGGATACCCTTTTAGAACTTTCAAAGGATTCTCTGGAAAAACAGCTCAAACGATATGTGCGGGAAGCCCTCAAAATTTGTTCCATAAGAACTACAAATCAAACTCAATTCAATAATTTGGAAATAGAAAGAAACATAAGAGTCATTCATGACTGGCTTCTGGCAATTGAACTAAAAAGACCCAGTTTTAGAATTCACAAGTTAGAAAAAAGCATTTCTATAAACCTGGCGGGGATAAAGCTTCTATTAAGAATTGATCGTATTGATGAAATTCCCGGGAAGGGTTTATTGTTAATCGATTACAAGGCCGGTAGAGACGCAAAACCGACTGAGTGGTTTGCAGAGAAAATACGCTCGCCACAATTACCGCTATACTCCCTGGACGAACCTCCGGCGGGTTTGGCCTATGGACACCTGATGATAGGCAAACCCGAATTCAAAGGAACCACCATACCGGATTTTCCGCTTGGACAATTCAAAAACCATGATTTTAAAAAAATAACCGGATGTTCTTCATGGGAAGAACTGCTGAAGCACTGGAAAACCCGTTTAAACCGTGTTGCGGATGAGTTCCTGCGGGGAAAACATACTGTTGCTCCCATCAATAAAGGTGAGCCCTGCCGCTATTGCGAGTTCGACTCTCTTTGCAGAGTTCAGGAAACCCTTGAGACATGGGAGAGTGACTAACAATGTTGTCTGATAAAAAAATAAGAGTCCAGGCCCTGGAACCTGATCAGTCTTTCATCGTACAAGCTCCAGCAGGATCGGGGAAAACTGAATTGCTCATTCAGCGTTATCTCAAGCTTCTTGGACTGGCAAACTATCCCGAAGAAATCCTGGCCATGACGTTTACACGTAAAGCCGCCGCAGAGATGAAAGAAAGAGTTTTCACAGCTCTTACAGAGGCTCAAACTGATCAACCACCTGAACAGGCACATGCCAGATTCACATGGAAACTGGCCCGACAAGTATTGGATCAGGATAAAAAACAAAAATGGAATCTGATGTATAACCCTGCCCGCCTCAGAATCGTAACGATTGATTCATTTTGCTCTTCTTTGACAAGAAGGATGCCATTGTTATCAAGAATGGGAGCGGGACTTAATATTCAGGAAAATGCCAGAAGTCTTTATCAGGAAACCGCCAGGAGCATCCTGAGTTTAACGGAAAATAAAAACAGCCCTTACGGCGAGCTAGTGCGAAACATACTCCAGCATATAGATAACTCAAAAGAAGATTTCGTAAAAAGAATCGTGCAGCTATTAGAAAAAAGAGACCAGTGGATGATCTCTTTTTTTGACCCACGTGAAAACCTGGAAACACATCCATTAAATGAAGATTCTCGTCAAAAACTTGAATGCACACTGGTCAGCCTTATAGAAGCCAAGCTTGCTAATTTGGGTGTCTTGTTCAAAGGTCAAATTCAGAAAAAAATATTACAACTGGCTAACTATTCAGGTAAAAATTTACAAAGCTCTTATCCAACCCATCCATGCGCCTGCCTTGCTGATTTGCAGGAGTTTCCCGGCACATCCATCGATAACCTTGAAACCTGGAAAGGCATTGCCAACCTTTTCCTGACAAAATCCAACACATACAGAAAAAAACCAGATGTCAGGTTAGGGTTCCCCGCAGGCTCTAAAAACCTGGCCCATGAAATGAAGGAGGAGTACATAAAACTAATAGGTGCTTTAGAAAGTGACCCTACTCTTCTTGAGTCTCTAGCAAAAGTAAAAAGGCTTCCCCGAGGTCACTTTACAGATATGGAGTGGAATTTATTAAAATCCACCATACGACTTTTGGCGGAGATCAACAGAAAGTTAAAAGAAATTTTTTCATCCCGGAAAATAACCGATTTCACCGAGATTTCCCTTTCAGCGATAAATGGACTTGTTCAAAAAGATGACAATGGTGAGATGCACCCCACCGACCTGCTGTATTACCTGGATTGCAAAATCCACCATATTCTCGTAGATGAATATCAGGACACTTCTTTCAAGCAGGAAGAGTTGCTACACAAGCTTACATCGGAATGGAGTGAAGGAGATGGTAGGACGCTTTTCATTGTCGGGGACCCCAAACAATCCATTTACCGGTTCAGGGATGCAGAGGTAGGTTTATTCATAAAAACCCGGAATCGTGGCCTCGGTAGTTTACGTTTAGAACCTTTATCATTAGAATCGAACTTCCGCTCACAAAAAAAACTGGTCGACTGGGTCAACACCTGTTTTCAAAAAATTTTTCCAAAACACGAAGACGCTGATCTAGGTGCAATTTCCTACAAACCTTCGTCAGCAGTTTTAAAAGAAAGCGTCCATCCCGGAGTGCTGTATCACCCTGTTCCACATCATCAGGACAGCCTTATTACTTCGGAGGAAGAAGCTCGAATGATAACCACCCTAGTCAAGGACTTAAAGTCGCAACATCCTGATAAAAGCCTGGCCATTCTGGTCCGCGGGCGAACCCACCTTGCATCCATAGTAAAATTGTTAAATGAATCTAAGATTTCATTCAAAGCTGAATCCATAGACTCCCTTACAGATAGACCAGCAATTCTTGACCTCCTGTCTCTGCTTCGTGCGCTGCGTTTTCCTGGAGACCGAACAGCATGGCTATCTATATTAAGAGCTCCCTGGTGTGGTTTAACATTATCAGATATCCATGCGTTAGTGGAGTTAGACGATACAACACCGGTATGGTTCCTGCTTAATAACCCATCACGGGTAAAAACACTCAGCGAAGATGGACAAAAAAGGGTGCGGAACCTTGTTGACAATATACAGCAATTCCTGATCGGCT